>DATLIL010000411.1:0-18226 GCA_035539475.1 Polyangiaceae bacterium | reverse complement strand
CTCGTGAAAAGCGTGGAGCTCGTCCCACTGCGCCGCGCTGTCCGCCCCGATGCCCTCGATCCGCAAGATCCCAGCCTGCCGCGCGCGCGCCATGAAGCTCTCGAGCGCGTCGGTCAGGCCCTCGTCAGCCAGGATGGTGTGCAGATTGTAGAGAGAGAGCGAGTCGATCCCGTGCGCCGCGGCGAAGTCCAGGAGCTTTTGTTCCTTGGCGTCATCGCCCAGAATGAACGCATAGCTCAGATCATCTCCCGCGAACGTGAGCTGCCCGATGTGGTCCGTGTACGGAGAGACGTACATGCCGCGGTAACAGCCGGCCGGGTTGTCGGCGCCGCAATTCTCCTTCACCACGGGCGCGCCGCCGGCTCCGGCCTCGGCGCCGTTCTGCCCAGCAGCGTTGTCTCCCGCCGAACCTCCGGCAGGCGTGCCTCCGAACGACTGACCCGATTCGCCGCCATCCGCCTCGGGCGCTCCCGCTACTCCGCCTGCGCCTGCAGCCGTGGCGCCACTAGCGCCGCCCTTGCTCGAGCCCCCAGCACCTGCGCCGCCGGCTGCCGCGCTCGGTGGTTGTTCTCCGCTCGACGAACACGCGATCGCGAGCGCCACGGTTGCCAGCAATGCCTTTGCGTCGAGCGTCATGGCGAGCGACCACGATGCCAGAAATCGGGGGCTGGCGGAAACGCCTAGCTCGCCAGCGGCGTTTCTTCACGAGCGCGCGCTTCGTACACGCGCACCTTGTTCAGTCGCCCCTTCACCGGATGCGCACCGTGGTCGATGAAATCCACGCCCGGCAGATCACAGGCTACCTCGTGAGTGACGGAGCTCAGCAAGATCGGCGCGTCGAGCCCCTTCGACAAGCCCATGATGCGCGAGCCCAGATTGACGTGGTCACCGACCGCCGCGTACTCCGTGCGGTCTTCGTTGCCCACGTTGCCCACGATGACCTCGCCCGAATGGATGCCGACCTTGATGGCGTAGAACCCGTCGGCCGAAGTGGCGGCGCGCCGCGCTTTCAAGGTCGAGACCATCTTCATGGCCGTCTCGACCGCCGCCTGCTCGGGACGCACGTGTTCGTCCGGGGCGCCGTAGATGACCATGATCTCGTCGCCGACGAACTGTTTGATCCAGCCACCGCTCGCCACGATGATCTCGTTCATGGCGCCGAAGTAGTCGTTCAGCATGTGAATCACTTCGTCCGGCGTGTGGCGTTCGCAGATGGTGCTGAAGTCGTTGATGTCGGCGAAAAGGACGGTGACGCGCCGGCGGCTCGCGTAGCCGAGCTTCAAGAGCGCCGCGTCGCGCAGCAAGCTGAGCGATGCGTAGCGACCAAACAGGCTACGCAGGTAACGCACGCGGTAGACGTACGCCGCCAGGATCGACAAGAGCAGATACGCGCCGACGAAGATCGGACCCATCTGCCGACGGATCTTGGATTGGACCTCCCCCACGTACTCCGCCGAAAAGTCGAGGCCCATGACCGCGACCACCTGCCCGTTCTCGTCCTTCACCGGGATGTAGTCGGTGAGCCAGCTGCCCCACTTGTCGGTGTAGAGCCCGGGGCGCTCGACCAGCTGCCCCTTGTTCCAGGCTTCGAGGGAGGCATCACTGGCGCGATCCGACTCGAGAAAATGTACCGCCTTCTCCGGCTTGTAACGCGCCATCAGGTCGACGAGGTAGATGAACTCCCTGTCTTTGGTCTCGGCGCCGATCCTGCGCGTGTCGGGCCGGTTCCCACGAGTGAAGGTGTAGGGCCAGACCTGGGGATTGAGACGATGAACCGTCTCGAACCAATCGAGCTGCCGCAGATAGCGTGGGTCGTCGGAGAAGCCCGCCGCGTTGCGCTCACCGTCGCGATAGAGCGCGAGGAGCTCGTCCGTGTCGACGCCCTGTACCGCGCCCGTCGCCAGGGTCTTCAGCTCGGCGCGAAGACGATCGATGGCGGTCGTCGTCGTGAATGAGTAGAACCAGTAAAGGAGGCCGCCGAAGACAGCGAGGTAGGCGACAGTGAAAGCGGCGAGCTGCCTCCAGCGCGGGCTCTTGTTCCGGCGGGGTGCGGATGGGAGCTCAGCGGGCGCGGATTCGGGGTCGGTAGACGGAGACGAGGGCCGCACCCTACGTCTTTTACCGTGGCGCTCGCTCGAAGCCCATCAGGTCGCTAGTCGACCACGATCAGGATGGACCCACCGGTGCCATTGTCACCGTTTTGATCGTTACCGTTGCCGCCAGTTCCGCCAGTCCCGCCAGTTCCGCCATTCGTTCCCGTGTCGGTGCCGGTGCCCGTTCCCGTACCGGTGCTCGTTCCCGTGTCCTCTCCCGTGGCGAAGCCCGCGCCCACATTGGCGCCCGTGCCGGTTCCAATTGGCGCGTTCGAGCCATAGCCGGTGCCCGTCCCCGTTCCATCGGCGAAGCCCGTACCCGTGCCGGTGCCCGTTCCTGGAAGGTTGCTGACGGGAGTACCGGCGCCGAAGTTTTCGCCGATACCCGGGGCCGCAGGAGTGTCGTCGATGCCGGTTCCCGTGTCACCGAAGCCCGAGTCGCCGGTGCTGGGATCGTCGCCACCGCCCATCACACGCCCGTCTCCCGAAGGTGCGCCAGCCATCACGGGTCCGCGGTCGTCGTCGTCCGCTCCGCTGCACGAGGTGAGTAGGAGGCCGAGGCAACAGAGAAACGAGAGCTTCATGTTCGGCGCCTCGTGCATCAGGAAGTGCACGAAGCGTTCCGAAGCGCGCGAGGCACATGGCCTCGCACCTCGCGAACCCGTCGGGCTCGCCACCGACATTGCAATAGCGTGGCTCGGATAAGTGTATGATTTTGCTTAATATTGTCTGAAGTCGAGAAAAGTGTCTCCGCCGTGTCGATCCGTCCTGACCTCGGTCGTCGCCTGGACGAACCCATGGGGCGCCCAGGGCGCCTCAGCGAAAGGACATGAACATGAAAGTAATGGTCATCGTGAAGGCGACGAAGAACAGCGAAGCCGGTGAGATGCCGAGCGAGAAGCTGCTGACCGAGATGGGCAAGTACAACGAGGAGCTCGTCAAGGCGGGCATCATGCTCGCGGGCGACGGCCTCCATCCGAGCTCGAAGGCCAGGCGCATCAAGTTCTCGGGCAGCCAGCGCACGGTCGTCGACGGTCCGTTCGGCGAGCCCAGGGAGCTCGTGGCGGGCTACTGGATCTGGCAGGTTCGTTCGATCGAAGAGGCTGTCGAGTGGGCGCGCCGCTGTCCCGATCCGATGCCGGGCGAAGAAGGCGAGCTCGAGATTCGACCGATCTTCGAAGCCGAAGACTTCGGCGAGGCGTACACGCCCGAGCTTCGAGCCCGCGACGAGCGCCTGCGCGTCGAGATCGAGAATCGGTCGTAGCCAGCGGCCGACCGTCCGCCCTCTGCAGCTGGGTGGGCAAACTCGGCGAAAACCCCGGCTTCTTCTGTTAGCGTTGTCAGAAGCCAGGTAGCCCATGCACGGCATCATCCATCTCGAGCTCCAGAAGTTCGTCACCGAGCGCTATGGAGACAAAGCCTACCGGCAACTGCTCGAGAAGGCGGGTCTCGGTCAGGAGATCTTCACGCCGCTGCAGTCTTATCCCGACGAGTGGATGCTCAAGCTCGTCGGGGTCGCGGTCGAGCTGACACAGGTGCCCGAGGCGCAGCTGCTCGAGGCGTTCGGCGAGTACCTGGTGAACACTTACCTCTCGCTCTACGGCAACTTGCTCAAGCGCGAGTGGCGGACGCTCGACGTGATCGAGCACACCGAGGAGACGATCCACCGGGTCGTCCGCATGCGCCAGCCCGGCGCGCAGCCACCGCTCCTGCGCGCCGAGCGCACCTCGCCGAACGAGGTCGTCCTGTTCTACGACTCGCCACGCCGCCTCTGTGCCGTGGCGCGCGGCATCGGTCGTGGTGTGGCCAACCACTTCCAGGAACCGATCGTGATCGAGGAGCGCCGCTGCATGCATCGCGGCGATCCGGGCTGCGTCATCGCCTACAAGCTCAAGCCTTAGCTTCAGTACAGCTCGCAGATGTAGGGCCGCGTCAGGTCGGCCGGCATGGAGTTCCAGAGCGGGTTCACCTGCCCGTTCTGCAGCGTGACGCCGTCGTCGTTGGAGCCCGGATTTCCGCCACCCCAGTTCGCGAATCCGAGCGGCGAGCCGTCTGGCCAGAGCCAGACTCCATCGTGCTCTGGATCGGTGAGGCCGATCCAGCGCCAGTAGTAGGCGGGGAAGTTGTCACCCGTATAGGAGTAGACGACGCTGCGCAGCCACTCGTTCTCCGCCTGATCGTCGATCTTGACGAGCTGCATACCGTGCGCCGTGCAGCCTGCGGTGGCGTCGGCGAGGACCACGCCGTCGTTGCAAAAGACGTAAGCGTGGCCGCCGTAGGTGTAGCCGAAGCAGTTCGAGCCGCACACACCGCCGTCGTCGGGTGTACCGGAACAGTCGTTGTCCTGGCCATCACAGAGCTCGGCGCTGCCGCAGGTGCCATCGCCGCCGCCGCCCGTCACGACGCCGCCGCTCGAAGTGTCGCCCGCGCCGCCGGGCTCGGGGCTGCCCCCGTCACCGCTTCCGCCGGAGCTCGTGCTTCCGCCGGAGCTCGTGTCCCCGGCAGAACCGATGGTGCCCGCGGAGCCCATGGTGCCAGCAGAGCTCGTGTTCGTCCCGCCGGAGCTCGTGTTCGTCCCGCCGGAGCTCGCGTTGGAGCCGCCGTCGTTGCTGTCGAGCCCGCCCTGATCCGCATCGACCACGAGCTCGTAGCCGAATCGGCCGCACGCGGCGAGCAGCAGCACCGGGACAAAGCTCAGGCGCTTCACCACTCCGGATTATGCCACGTGCGCGCTTCGGGAGGCACAGACTCGCGTACGCCCACACTCGACTCCTGTGTCATGCTCAGGAGTACAGAGCAGCAGTGGCAGTGAACGTTGCGGCAGTCGCTTCAACGGTTCCGCCTACGACTTGGGCGGAAGCTTCGCGCGGAGGGTCTGGTAACTGCGGTACATCGTTGCCCGCCACGTCACGATCGAGCCGAAGGCGAGCAGGAAAAAGAGGCCGCCCGTCTGCAGCGTCGAAACGTATTGCTCCACGTAGCTACGGAGCGCGAAGCGGACGGCGACCAGGCCGAGCAGTACCCAGAGGAACGCCTTCGACCGGCGCAGCATGATGGCGCCCGCTTCGATGCTGAGACGTGACGTGCGAATGAGCGGCTGGGCGAACACGAGAACGCCGGCGATGAAAGCCGCGACGGCATAACTCCAGGGGACGCGCGCGGCCGGGACCAGGAACATGGACAGGCCCGTGCTCATGCCGAGAGGTGGGATCAGGATCGAGCGAGCCGAGACCGGGCGCTTCGTCTCGCGAACGCGCCAGGCGATCACGCCCGCGGCACCGACCAGAGATCCGATGGCGGCGGCAGTGTGCATTGCGGCGGCGGGTCCCTCAGGCGAGGAAAGCGCGCTCGAGCGAGCTTCGAGCGACGTTGCCGCGGCTGTCGACGGCCTCGACGAAGTAGCGAATATCGCCCGCGCCCTGGGGTAGCTCTGCGGTGAACAGGTGCGACGTCGACCGCGCCCCCGTGCGCGACGGGTACGCACCCTGGTCGCGCAGCGGTAGTCTGCGTTCGCGTCCGGATTGGCGGATGACGAGCTCGACGCTCTTCAGGCCGGAGACGTCGTGCACGAACGTGTAGAGGACGCCCACCCGCGGCGCGTCCACGAGGCCTCCCTGGCCCCAGGCCTTGCCGCCGGGATTTTCGGGCAGTAGCCACGGAGGAAAGATCGTGGGCCCCGTCGTGTCGCGCTTCGGCAGCTCGGCGCGAGCACTCGCCGCGAGCTCGAAGACGCGATTGGCGGCTTGGGTCACCTGCCGATCCCAGACCTCCTGTCCCGTCCAGTACCAGTAGCAGCTCGTCTCGGCGCGCAGCATCAGCTCCACGAGCTCCGGCAGCACGTCACGAGCCAGGCGTGCGTCTTCCAGCGAATGCACGAGGTTCTGCATGGCGGTGAGCACCGCCCACGAGTTCAGATCGGGCGAGTAGTCCTGCTCGGCGCGGCTGAACCATTTGCGAAACTGCGGATCGCCGTTGTCGGCCCCGCTCCACGAGCCGGGCTCGAGGTGCGCGGTCGGGCTGGCTGCCGGCGGGAAGCGCTCGAGGTAGTCGTCGATGGTCGTGAGCTCGAAGCGCGGGTCCTCGCGCAGCCAGTTCACGAGGCCGCTGGTGTTGTGTTTGTAGTAGCTGTCCGTCCCGCCGCCGTAGTTGTCGCCGTCCGAATGCAGCAAGAAGAAGGGCGGATGCTTCGGGTCGAAGCTGCGATCGGAGACGATGCGGTCGTAGACCTGGCCGAGAACGCTCGGGTACTGCAGGGCTCCGAAGCCGCCCCGCGCGTCCTCGTTGCCGATGTAGCGCTCGGCCGGCACGCCGACGATCGTCGTCACCTTTCCGTCGGGATCCTCGTAGCCGATCGTCTCGGGGCGAAGCAGCGAGGGGCTGATCTTGCTGCCGGCCCAAACGTTGTGCAGCTGCAACCAATCGGAGACGGCGGGGTTCACCTGCTCCGCGGGGTTCGGCGGCAGCATGCCCTCCTCCTTGCCCGCGTAGGGATAGTCCTTGCACGCTCGGAAGCGATGGATCGAGTCGTAGATGACGGTGTCGACGCCGGCCTTGCGGAGTGCGGGGATCATCCGCACGTGGAACGCCGTCTCCGGTGGAAAGAGCGTGCGGCTCGCTGACGCACCGAAGGCGCGCTCGATGATCGCGCGGTGGAGCTCGATGCTGCGCACGATGTCGCGCTCGGGGATCAGCGCCATCAGCGGGTGATGGAAGCCGAAGGCGGTGAAGGCCACGCGCGGGTGGCCGAGGGCGGTGCGTTCGCTGGCGAGCGCCGAGAGCGGCTTGTTCCAGTTCGTGAAGCCGCCTCCGCAAAGCCCGTCGCGCGCACAGCGTTCGAGCTGCGCGATGAGCGTGCCGCTGAAGCTCGTCGAGAGACCGGCGTGCTGCAGGCCTCCATCGATGTACTGGCGCACCGCCGCGGGGATGTAGTCGGTGTACGGGCCGCGCCGCGTACCGAAGATGTTGTCCTTCTCCCCGTCCCAATGATTGGGATCGGTCGCATCGTAGTACGGCTGATGCATGTGCTTGTGGATGCCGAAGTAAACGCGCACGCCGTCGCTCTGTCCCACTCTGGCCACGGGTCGCGGCGCAGCGGCAACACGCAGATCCGCGAAGACCTTGACCCAGTCGTCCCCACCGGCCCGTTCGATGTCGGCGCGCTTGCAACCTTCGATCTGGACCCGATACGTGCCCGGGCGCAGCGCCTTTTCAGGCAGCGTGACGGCGAAGACGAGCGGTGCGATCTCACGAACGGCCTCGCCCTTGATCAGCGCTGCCTGCGTGCCGCCATCCCAGACGATGACTTGCGGAAACGGGATCGGGCCGTCCGCAGCGAACTTGATCGTGAACTGTGGCGAGGCGTTCGTCGCCGGGTCACTGGGGATCGTCTCGGGAACGGCTACGTCGAAGATGCGGCTGAAGCTACGGCTCACGATTCGGCCCTCCTTGGTGTCAGCCGCGCGAGCGTAACATGGCCTCGCCTCAGCGCGCTGCGGGCGTAAAAGTGCGCATGTGTGTCACGATCGGCGACGCCGCCATAACGGCAATGTTGCGAGCAGGAGCCAGGCCGCGCTCGGCGCCGAGCCACCCGGAACCTGACAGCCGCAGCCGCGAGCTCCTGGCTCCACTCGCTGCGGCGCCCGCACCGGCGCTGGGACCGGAGCTGGTTTCGTCACACCGCGATACTGGCCGTCCAGGTTGTCGGGGTTGCCGGAGACGATGAAGCTCGCCCAGTAATAGGGATGTGCCGTCGCGCTGCCGGCGAGCAACGCGAGCTTGGCTTCACGCATGGCGTTGCTGCGTCCTTCGCCGTGAACCAGGCCCTGGTAGTAGCCTGCCATCAAGTCCGACGTCGTCGCGTCGTCGACCTTCCACAGGCTCATGACCTGTGTCTGGGCGCCGGCGATGTGCAGTGAGCGCCGCAAGCCGTAGACACCGTCATCGGACTCGAGCTGCCCGAGGCCCGTCTCGCAGGCGCTGAGCACGACCAGGCGCGTTCCATGCAGATCGAGCGCCGAGGCCTCCAGCGCCGTCAGCACGCCGTCCGCCCGAGCCGTCCCCGGCTGATTCGCGCCGGCAAACGCCAGGCCCGAGCGCAACAGCGGGTTGGGGATGCTGGGCGTCTCCGGCTCGACGTCGGCGCTCAGCCCGAGACCTCGCGAGCCAGCGAGCACCCCCGTTCCCTGCTGCTGCAGGAAGAAGCCGTGCGTGGCGATGTGCAAGATGCGCGGTGCGTGCTGGGCGAGGAGCGCGCTCTTGCTCGCCCGAGCTTGAGCGAACACGAGCGCGCCCGCGAACGCCTGACCGATGCGCTGCGCCTCCTCCGCCGTTCCGGGCAACGCGCTGAAGCGCGCCCCGTGCAAGAACCCGGCGCTCGTCGTCGCGGACGCGGCTGGCTCGACCGTCGTCGCTGCGTCGAAGTTCGGATCGGCGAACACCACCACGCCGCTGGCCGAGCCCGAGTCCTTGGGCCGCTCCACCAGCTCCCGCCCGGTGGTCAGGTAGGTGACGAGGTAGCGCTTCAGCATCGGCGTCTGGGCGCCGTCCACCAGCGCCTCGAACGGCACCAGGTTGAGCTCCCCCTCGGGCGAGAGGTAGAGCTCATCGGCGCCATCGAGCGCAGGCGCGAGCGGCTCGACGACGGCGCGCCACAGGGCATGCGAGGCCCGGGTCATCTCCTCCATTGGTCCCGGTTTGCTGAGCGCCTGACGGAGCGCTGCGACGATCGGTCGCAGCGTCGCGAGCGCTCCGAGATCGTGAGCGTGCACCTTGCCGTCGCGACGCAGCACGTAGGCCGCGAGCTTGGGCTCGCCGAAGCTGCCGTCCGCGGCCGGAGTACGATAGGTCGTGTACTCGATCAGGGCCGCATTTTCCGGCAGCCGCGCGGCGACGCGAGCCGAGGTGACGGGCTCGCCCACGTCGAGCAGCGAAGCGGCCGACTCGTTGAGCTGAGTCTGGAGCTGATCCTGCTCCTGGCTGAGAGCCTGCAGGCTCTGCTGGTAGTCTGCCACTTCACCCGTCGGCCCTTGCACGACCAGCGAGGCGAAGCGGGCCTTGGCGGCGGCGAGCTTGTCGAGCAGCTCGCGATCGGCCGGGGTCGAGCGCGCGCGCAGGGCAACCAGTGTGTCGCTGACGGCGTCGAGCACGCGAGCCTTGCGGCGGAGCACCGCCGTGAGCGCGACCTCGGCCGCTTCCTGTGAGTCCTTGGCGTGACCCAGCTGGAACGCGATGACCTGGTCGGAGTCGCGCCACACCGAGCGAAAGTAAGCGAGCTTCTGTGCCTCCGAACCGAGCCCGAGCAACACTCGCGTGCCCTGCTCGATGGCGTCGCTGCTGCTGGCCACGCTCGCCAGCGCCGACTTCAGATCTCCCGACTGCGCTTCGAGCTCTGCCAGGTGCGCCAGCGAGCCGCCGACCAAAGGATGGCGCTCACCGAAAACCGTGCTCACGATGGTGTGAGCCCTGCGCTCGAGCGCGATGGCGCCCGGGATGTCGCCCAGCGCTTGCTTGACGTAGGCGTGATTGTGGAGCGCGGTCGCGAGCGTCGGGTGTTTCGCTCCCAGCGCGTTCTCGAGGATGACCACAGCCCGTGTCAGCAGGCGGTCGGCGCTCTCCATGTCCTTGAGCTCGAAACGCGCGAGGGCGGCGTTTTGCAGCGCCGAAGCGACGTCGGGGTGGTCTTTGCTCTTGGCCTTTTCCAGCACCTGAACCGCGGCGTCGAACTCGGCCTTGGCGCGCTCGAGCTCACCGGTCGCGAGGTAGACGTTGCCGAGGGCGCTGCGCACCACGGCGACATTTGCGTGCTCCTTGCCGACGTTGAGCTCGTCGACCTCGCGTGCACGAGCGAGCAGCGTCTGGGCCGTCGTGAAGTCGGCGATCGCGCGGTAGTACGAGGAGAGATCCAGCAGCGCCGTGGTCGCGTCGACCAGGTCGGCCAGGTAAGGCGCGTGGGCGTCGGGTTTCGGTTCTGCTTCTTCGGGTTTCATGGCGCCCGTGCCGAGGCGCTCGCTCTCGTTGGCGAGCCGAGCGCTGGATCTGGCTACCGGATCCACGTGCCGCTGGTCCACCCTGTCCCCGCTGGCGGACTGTCGGGGCAGCATGCCGTCGAGCTCACGTTTGCGAGCCTCGATCCGCTCGCGTGCGGACGCCGTGAGCGGGTCCAGTCGCTCCAGGGCGGAGCGCGTCATGCGTGCGGCGGTCGCCTGATCGCCGAGCAGCGCCGACAGGCGCGCCAGCTTGGCCTGGATCAGCGCGACGCGAGCTGGCTCGCTCCCGGTCAGTCCGTGGCGCTCGGCGGCCTCGAGCGCCTTCCGGAACGTGTCCGTGGCGCGCCCGATCTCCCCGCTGGCCAGGTACGCCCCGGCGAGGTTGCTCAGAGTCAGCGCCGCCGCTCGTTGGTTGCCAGCAGCGGTCTGTAGCTCGTGCGCTTTCTGGAAGTGCGCCGCGGCCTCCACGTAGCTGCCCTCCACGTACGAGATGCGCCCGAGGCCCACCATTGCTTCCACGAGCTTGGCCTTGTCACTCGGCGGATTCTTGGCCGCATCGTCGAGCACCTGCTGGAAGACGGCCGCCGCACGCAGCACGATCTTGTCGTCGCCGCTCAGCGTCGCGAGCTCCTCGAGCAACGCGAGATAGCGCTGTGTATCGAGCGGAAGCCCTGCCAGCCGCTCGCGTGCCTGGCCGACCTGATCCCAGAGCATGAGCTCGATCTCGAGCATCTTGGTCATAAGCTCTTCGTTGCCGGACGGTCGCGTCGCGTCCTGCATGCCTCGGATCCGCTGGAGCTCACAGCGCATCCGCTCCGCCACCTTGACCGGCATCTCCTTCGACTTTTCGGCGCGCCGCAGGCAGGCGTCGGCATCCCTCTTGAGCTCGTCCAGGCCTTTCACCCGCTCGACGCGGGGTGCCGCGGCCCCCTGCTGCGCCAGGAGAATCACCGGCAAGGCGGACAGGGCGATCCGCAGCGTCAGCCGCGCGACAAACTCTCGTGCCATCCTATCTACGTACGCTGGTCGAGCAAAGACCTCAACGTTCTCGGATCGCGACGCGACGCGAGCCTACGGTCTGTGCTTCACCAGGTCGGCCGCGTCGGCCAGGCACCTGACGCCACGCATGCCGTCTTCGCCGATCAAGACGCCGAACTCTTCCTCCAGGGCGAGGATGAACGTCAACGCACCGAGGGAATCCCAGGCCGGGATCTGGCTGGGACCGTCGCCGAGCTCCGGCAGCCGGGTCAGGCGGAAAGTGACCTGGGCCAGTCGCTGCACGCGAAGCTCGTGCGTGCCCTCGCCGCTGGAAACCGGTCCGGTTCGGACCGGTCGCGCCGGCACTCCGTCGACCGTTTGTCCAGGCGCGACCACTCCTCTCACGACGCTGCCGTCGAGCACGCGGGCGCCGTCACCGATCACGGAACCACGCAAGATGGTGACGCGATTACCGATGGTGACCCCGGACCCGATCTCGAGCGGCACGACGGCGGCTGCAGCGCGAGCGTTGCCGGCCACGTGGTAGTCGGTGTCCATGGCGAGCACGAATGCGCCGATGCGAGACCCCGAGCCGATGCGGATCAGGCCGCGGGCTGCGATGCCCGAGCCGTGACCGATGCTGACGTCGTCGCCAATCTCGATCACGCCGTCCTCTTCCGCCAGCAAGTGGGACGCCACGGGCCTGTTCGCCAGCGCGAAGCGCGCACCGATCGTGATGCGCCCGCCGTTGACGATGTGCGCCGCACCCGACACCTGTGCGTTGGCTCCCACCCGGTCGCAGCCTCGCAGCCGCAAGCGTGCCACGGCGTCGTGTCCGAGCTCCTCCAGTCGCGCGCGCAGGGCCACGGTCACGACCCCCGCGAATCGAGCAAGGCGACCGGCGAAGGGCACGGGTAGGGCTGGCTGGCATCCCAGGAGAAGACCCAGTCCTGCGCCGAAAAGCCCGAGCGCTCCCAGAACTCCAGGCAGGGCTTGTTCTTCTTCGTCTCGAGGTAGAGCGCCTCGACCCTTCGTGCGTTGCGTTGCTGCGCTGAACGGACCGCGATGTGAAGGAGCGTCTCCTCGATCTTGCGGCCCATGACGCGGCAGCTGAGCACGAAGTCCACGACCCGCGTGACGTCGCCGCTGTAGTCGAGGCTGACGAGCCCGGTCAGCCCGGCGTCTCCGAAGCGATCGGATACGGTGATGGTCCAGAGCTGGTGATTGGGATCCGAGGCCCAGCCTTGAAGCTCGGCCTCCGTCAAGCGACGCGTGCTCAAGTTCATCTGGTTGGTCTTGTTCAGGAGCTGCGTCGCGCGAGATAGATTGGAGCGCTCGAGGCCGTCGATCCGTACTTCCATGCGCAGGCTCGACAGCCAGTCGTCGAGCGACCCGACCTCGATCTTCAGCGCTTCACGCTGTCGTTCGGCGGCGTAGAGCGCCGTCCGTTCACCGTCCTCGCGACTGATCAGCGGGGTATCGAAGCAACGCAGCGCGCGTAGGCTGCTGGCGTAGAGCAACTTGTCTTCGGGCCACTCCGGCACCAGCACCTCCGGCAGCGCTTCTCGGACGCGCGCACGCTCCACCGGGTTGTCGTCGATGAAAACGACCGAAGAGAGGCCCAGATTCAGCTCGGAGACCAGCTGAGCGATGTTCTGCGCCTTGTCCTGCCAGTTGATGCGCCAGGCGACGAAGTCTTCCTCGCGCAACACCATCTCCGGGTGACGCCGGATGGCCTCGAGCGCGACGGACTCCGTGTTCTTGCTGACCAGCGCCAGGATGACGCCGCGGCGCTTGAGCTGCTTCACCGCACGCTGGAAGTCGGCGAAGGCTTCGCCGACGCTGTCGTGGCCGCCGAGTCGCAAGGCCTCGTAGCCGATGTCGCCGACCACGCCTCCCCACAGCGTGTCGTCGAGATCCAGCACCAGGAGCTTGCGACTCTGTCCAGCCAGTCCGGCCAGCGCGGCGTGGATGTCGGCTGCGGCTTCCGCGAACACGTCGGGATGAAAGGGAACCTTGCCCAGATACCAGAGCTTGGCTTGTTGCGCGTTGCGACCGACTGACTCGACCCAGCGTTGTGCGTTCAGCACGAACACACCGGGTTCCCCTGCCAGGCGCTCCATCAAGCGCAGGTTCATGGCACAGAGCGCGTGTGTCGCCCCGCCGCTGCGCGCGTCCAGCATGCCGAGCGCCCTGCGATAGGGCGGCAGCAACCAGGTTGGCACGAGCACGGCCCTGTAGCGCGACGCGGCTTGCGCCACGACGTCACAGAAGGCATCCACCTGGCGGAGGAGCTCCGCCTCGTCGACCTGTTCGTAGCCGAGCAGAGCGTCGAACGCGGGCACCACGGCTTCCGGTCGCGTCCAGACGACGAGCACGTCTCGCTTGGCAGGCGCAGGCGCCAGAAGCGCCGGGATCACCTGTCCGAAAGGAGCCGCCGCGAAGTCCATCGGCACGGCCTCGTTGGGGTCGTTCAGGCGGCGCTCGAGCTCGCCGACGGTGAAATCGGAGACGATGTAGCCTCGCGCCGCCGGCTCCCGGTTTTCAATCGCCGCGTGGCCATTCGCGAGCAACGGACGAGCTGCGACGTCGCCCTCGATCTCCTCGGTCGACAGAGGCCTCACGACCCGCGCCGGGATACCGCCCGCCAGGACTCCTTCCGGGATCTCTCCGGAGACGATGCTGCCGGCCGTGATCACCGAACCCTTGCCGATGCGCGCTCCAGGCAACACCGTGACGCGCGCGGCCAGCCATACTCCGTCGCCGATGTGGATCGTTCGGGCCTCTGCACCCGCGGCGAAGTCGGCGCCATCCGTGTCGCAGATCAGGCAGTACTGGCCGATGGCCACGCCCTCACCGATGTGCACCTCTCTGCTCGCCGAGATCAACGTGCCGAAGTTGATGATCGTCGAGTCGCCGATGGCGAGCTGTCCAGCAGGGCCCGTGCGCAAGACGATCGGTCCCATGCCGGCGAGGAAGCAGGCGCGGGCGCCGACGGAAATCTGGCCGAGGTTCTCGACGCGCGGGCGGCCGCCGATGACACGCACTCCTTCTCCGAGCTCATCACACGCGCGGAGGAACGCCACACCGAGCCCCACTTCCTTCGCGTAGCGTGCCGCGGAGAGGCTCGTGCGCCAGAGACGTGCCGACAGTGAGCGTTCGGGCTCTTCAGCCAGGTGCTTCAGTGTGCGTTTTACTATCCTGTTCAATTCAGGCTCTAACTCAGGCAGAAAGCGTGCCCGCGCCCTGCGCGTGCGGACGTCGCGCACGACGAGGCGAATCGCCCACTGGCGGAGCCGTGGCGGACTAGCTCACAGCGCGGAGACGAGCTTTTGAGCGTGCGCGCGAAGGTCGGCGGAAGGATCGTTGCTGGCCGCCGCCACGAGCGCCTGGCGCAGCTCCATGTTCTTGAACGCGAGCTGCGAGGTCGCGTCCATCACTGCCCGCCTGACCGCTGGATCGGTGTCGGACTTCATCGCTTCGATCAGCGCAGCGGTGAGCACCGGCGTGACCTCGCGATAACGGATGGTCTCTGCGGCCTGAATGCGCACGCGAGGGGACGTGGCCTGGCGCAGCTGCTTGACGAGCAGGAGGTCGACTGACGGTCCTGGGATGCGCTGCAGCGCCTGGGTCGCGACGATGGCCAGCGCTTCGTTGGGCGAGCTCAGGTAGGGCTCGATGGTGCTCAGCGTCGTGGGCACGCCGGCGTTGCCCAGGGCCCGCAGCAGCGTGACGCGCGCCGCGTCGTTCGGGGCTGCTTCTAGTCGCTTTTGCACGACGCCGAGGGCGCGCTCGGCAAGCTCCGGGTTCGAGCGCTGCAGCCGGTAGACGTTGCCGCCCAGGCCGAGCTGCGCCTGCTCGCCGAGCGCCCGATCGTCCACTAGCCCCTCGAGGGTGGCGACCGTTTCGCTGGTGGGCTGGTCCACCCGGCTCAGCCCGCGCACGATCTGCAGGCGATCGGCCGGCTCGAGCGACTGCTCCTGCAAGAGCTCGCGCAGGGCGGCCTGCGCCTCGGGCGTCCCCGCGTCACGCAGCACCGAGATCAGCTGATTCTTGAGCGGGCCGCCGGCGCGTATTTCGGCGACCAGGGCGGCGACGCGAGTCGAGTCCTGACGGACGTGCGCCATCAGCGCGTTGAAGGCGGTGCCTTCTTGCTCCTTCTTGCCCGCGAGCGCCTCGCGCAAGGTGGCGAGCGCGTCGGGAAAGGCCATCTTTCCGGCGCGAGCCCGATCGAGCTCGGTCTGAATCGAAGCGCGAGTGCCGGCCTCGTCCAGACCCATGCGATCGAAGCTCGCGAGCTCGTCGAGCCAGGCGCTCTCGACCTGCACGCGATCGACCGCCGTGAGCTTGAGCTCGACCGTGCTCGTGGCGCGCAGCTCCGGCATGGGAGGATTCGAAGAGAGCGCACCGATGCTCTCGCTGCTGCTGACCTTCTGTACGCGGCCAGCCTGGTCGAGCCAGACCCGACTGGTGCTGTCGAGGATGCGGTGCTGGACGTTCTCGGCATGGCTGCGCACGTAACGCAGCTTCTGCTTCGAAAAGCCGCCCTCTTCCTTGCGCTCGTACTGGGCCACGAACGCGCCGTTCTCGTCGAGCTCGTCGCTCTGCCAGAGATTGGACTTGGACGAGCCGCGGACGAACTGCAGCGAGCCGGCGATCGAACGGAGCAAGGTCTGCGCCGTGCGCATCACTCCGCGCTCGAAGGCGAGCGACTTGAGCTGAGAGCGCGGATCCTGCTCGATGTAGAAGGGCCGATCGAGACCCGCTTTCATGGCGGCGGCCAGCGCTGGCTCGGGCTTCTGGCCGCGTGAAGCAGCGAGCGTGCCCTGGTAGCGCGCGCGGTAGCGCACTGCCTCGGGAGTGCGCTCGACGAGCACGAGCTCGAGCGTGCCGGAGAGCTTCAGCTCGAGCACCGGCTCGGTTCCTCCCTGAACGACCTCGGTGCCGTACGTCAGCGAGTAGCGCAGGTGGTCGCCACCAGTTTTCGCCGCGGCCCGTCGTGCCTCGGCGGAGCCGGCTGCGGAAGAGGAGGACGCTGCACCGCTCACGCCGCTCTGCCAGCGATACACGCCGGCTCCAGCGGCCACGAGCAGCAGCCCCCCGACCCACCAGCCCGCCGCGCGCACTAGAACGCCCGTACCGTGTCCGGCGGCGAGTCGCTCTCGCTGGTGTCGGTGCCCCAGCAGAGCACGCGCCCGTCGACGGCGATCCCGCAAGTCTGGCCGTCACCGGCGCTGAGCTCGACGAAGCGCTCGCCGGCGGGCGCAGAGCGCGCATCGGGGCCGATACAGCTAACCGTGCCGTCAGCGTGGAGACCACAGGCGTGTTCGGCGCCGACGGCGAGCTGAACGTAGTCGTCGCCTGTGAAATTGTCGATGGGGGGGAAGTCACGGCCCCAGCCCTCGACGCTGCCATCAGCTCGAATACCGTACATCGTGGTTCGCCCGGCTATCGACGTGTAGTCGTCCGACGGGGGTGTGAGCCGCTCGGGGCGACCTGCGTCCTCACCCCAACAGGTGACACCGCCGGATTCGAGCAAGGCACACGCGGTGTCGAGCGCGAGCGCGAAGAGGCTGACCGGCTCGGTCGGAGCATCGGCCACTAGATTGGGCGCCTGGCCATCGTCCCAGCACGTGAGCACGCCCGTGTCGTTCTTCGCGCAGCCGCCGTGCACGCCGACTCTCACCTCCTGGAAGCTACCGGCAGGAATGTTGTCCTGGAAGGGTCCGGTCATGAAGCAGTCGATCGTCCCGCCGTTTTCGATGGCGCACGTCTTCTCGTTTTGAGCGCTGACCTGCTCATAGGTCCCGGTTGCTCCCAGCCCCGAACCGAAGCCCCAGCAGTAGAGAGCTGCATCTGTGGTGATGACGCAGTTCAGGGCATCTTCGGTCGATACGTGCAGGGCGAGCGGCGGGGCATCGACGAGCTCCGCGGGAGCTCCTCCCTCGCCACTGACGCCGCTGGCGGAGCCGCCCGAAGGAGAGCCAGCGGAGCCTCCCGGCGGCTGCCCACCAGCGCCGGCTTCGTCGGGACCAGCGCCGGCAGTGCCCGCGCTGGAGCCGGCGGCGCCAGCCTTGCCGTCGTCCGGACCCTCTGACTCGCCGCAGGCGGCAGCGAACAACACGCTGCCGCCGATGAAAACGATCGCTTTCAGCATTCTCTGCCTCCGCTGGGGGGCCTACTTTGGCACTCCGCAGTTCAGGTGGCCAGCGGAGAGCGGGTAGTCGGCCACGGCACCGGCGCCGACTTTGTCGATACCCGTGAAGGCGACCACGTCAGAGAAATCGCCGAAGGCCAGCGTGTCGGCGAAGGTGCTGGACGGGGTGAGCAAGCCATCCGCGCCGACATCGACGCTGCCGTTGGCCGAGGCGACGGGGAAGTACTCTTTGGGGAAGCCTTCCCAGTGGGCGATCTTCTTGCGGAACGTCTTGCTGAAGAACAGGAAGTGCACGCGCGCGGCGGCGTTCAGGTCGCCGCTCAGGCTCGTCAGGCCGAAGCCGGCGCCGAAATCCCAGCCGCCAGTCCAGCGGTAGACGTCGCCGTTCGGGATTCCGGCCAGAGACTCACCCGCGAATTCGCTGTCCTGGTAGTCGCGATCGAAGTCCGCCTCGTCCAGCGTCTCACGCTCCACGCCGATACCCACGCGCACCGGCGCGTCGACCTCGATCAGCTTGAGCACGCCTTCCAGGCCGACGCTCGCGCCCGCCACGCCGAGATCGATACCGATGCCGACGTAGAGCGACGTCTCCAGCGCGAGTCCGGGCGTGATCACCGCGCCGGCGCTGGCTCGCGGATCGCCATCCATATCGAGCTCGTAGTCGACGCCGCCCTTGATGAACCAGCTGCCATAGAGCTGGGCGTCGACGACCAGGGAGAGCGGGCCGATCGGGATCGGCGCGTGCACGCCCACGACCGAGAAAGACTCACCCACGTCCACCAGATCGCCGCTCGAGACGGCGCTGGCAGCGGCGGCCTCCTCCAGGTACGCCGCCCGGGCGTCCGCATAGTTTTCGGCGATGATCTCGTAGCGCTCGATCACCAGGTTGGTGAGCTGCTCCAGCCCATAGTCGGAGCAGTTGAAGTCAGGGTCGTTCTGGTTGAGGTTGAAAGCTTTGACGAACTCCGTGCAGAAGTCCTGGGCTTTCTGATCATCGGACAAGGCTTGCTCGT
>DATLIL010000410.1:0-3427 GCA_035539475.1 Polyangiaceae bacterium | reverse complement strand
CCACACGGCTGACCAGCTGGAGCAGCTCGGTCTCCGCCAGGCGCGGCGAGATCTCGGAGATGCTCTTGCCCAGCCAGTCGGCGAGCGTGTAGCGCGTGACCTGCTCCGCGGCGGGGTTGAACCCGACCAGCGTCGCCTCGTGCGGACGCTCCGGCGCAACCACACGCCACACGGTCAGCGCGATCTGCACGTTCTCCACGATGTTGGCGTACAGGCGGATCGTCTCGTCGAGCTTGCGCTCTTCGGTGACGTCGCGGCACGTGCCGATCAGCCCGATGACCTTGCCGTCCTGGCCAAGGGCCGCTTCGCCCAGGCAATCGAGGACGCGGACCGAGCCGTCCGGTCGCACGATTCGTTTGAGGTGACTGAAGCGACCGCCGCCCTCGACCGTTTGCCACACCTCGCGCTGAACGGAATCCCGATCCTCGGGGTGCAGGGCCGCAATGTAGTATTCGAGCGTGACCTCGCGCGATTGCGGCTCGAGGCCGTAGATCCGGAAAAGCTCGTCGGACCAGCTGACGCGGTTCGATGCCAGATCCCATTCCCAGCTGCCCATGTGGGCGATCTGCTGGGCCATGGCGAGCTGGTAGCCGGCGCTACCGTCCTTCACGCTCGAATGCCGCAGCAGGGGCTCGGGTTTTCCTTGGCTCACGGTCCGCCTCCACGGCCGAGTCTAGCATCATGCTAAGAAATCGGCGTGCAATGGTTGAACTACCACCATCTGTATTACTTCTGGGTAGCCGCGCAGGAGCGTAGCGTGACGAGGGCGGCTCGCCGCCTGCGCCTCGCTCAACCTACCGTCAGTGAGCAGATCCGCAAGCTTGAGGAGGCGCTCGGCGCCAAGCTGTTCGAGCGCACTGGACGCGAGCTGGCCCTCACCGACGCCGGCCGGGTCACTCAGGAGTACGCCGACGAGATTTTTTCGCTCGGCCAGCAGCTGCTCGACGTGCTCGGCGGCAAGCAGGAGCCGCGACGCACCCGGCTCGTCGTCGGCGTGACGGACTCTTTGCCCAAGCTCGTGGTCTACCACCTGCTCGAGCCGGCTCTGCGCGCGGCCGACGGCATCGAGATCATCTGCCGCGAGGGGCGTTTCGAGCGCCTGGTCGCCGAGCTCGCCGTGCACACGCTCGATCTCGTGCTGGCTGACGCGCCACTACCCACGAATTTCGGGGTCAAGGCCTTCAGCCACCTCCTGGGTCAGAGCGATCTCTCGTTCTTCGCTGCGCCGCGGCTGCACAAACGCCTCAGCGGCCGCTTTCCGGCGAATCTGAACGGCGCGCCCCTGCTCTTCCCAGCCGAGGGCACGGCGCTCAGGCGTGCGCTCGATGCCTGGCTCGAGGAGAACGCGCTCAGCCCCAAGTTCGCCGGCGAGTTCGAGGATCGCGCGCTGGCCAAGGCCTTCGGTATGGCGGGCGCCGGCGTCTTCGTCGCACCCACGGCGATCGAGAGCGAGGTCAAACGCCAGTACGACGTCACCGTCCTCGGTCGCTGTGAGGCGATCCAGGAGCGCTTTTACGCAATCAGCCTCGAGCGGCGCATCAAACATCCGGGCGTGGCCGCCATCTCGGCCGCGGCGCGCAAACTGCTGCCATAGGCAGTACCTATGCGTCGGGCTTTGATTATCTAGTCGCCGCCGAAGGCTCGCGGGCTCATATGCCTTGAACCGCCATGGACGTGAGCATCGGCAGCCCCGCACATTGGCTCGGATTCATCGCCTTCGTCATCGTGATGCTGGCGCTCGATCTGGGCGTGTTCCACCGCAAGGCGCACGAGGTCAGCTTTCGCGAAGCGCTGACCTGGAGCGCCGTCTGGATGGGTCTCGCGCTGGTGTTCAACGCCGGTGTGTGGTGGCGCTTCGGCAGCCAGAGCGGCATCGAGTTCTTGACCGGTTATCTGATCGAGAAGTCGCTGTCGATCGACAACATCTTCGTGTTCGTCGTGATCTTCGGTGCGCTGGGCATCCCGGCGATCCATCAGCACCGCGTGTTGTTCTGGGGCATCCTCTCGGCGCTGGTACTGCGCGCCGCGATGATCTTCGGCGGCATCGGCTTGCTCGCGCGCTTTCACTGGTTGATCTACGTGTTCGGCGCCTTCCTGATCGTGACGGGCGTGAAGCTCTACCTGCAGCGCGACAAGGAGGAGCACCCCGAGAGCGGCTGGGCCATGCGCACGATCCGGCGCTTGATCCCGTCCACCCCGAAGCTGCACGGCGAGCACTTCTTCACCCTCGAGAATGGTCGCCGCCTGGCCACGCCGCTGTTCATGGCGTTGCTCCTGATCGAGATCACCGACGTGATCTTCGCGGTCGACTCGATCCCTGCCATTCTGGCCATCAGCACCGACCCCTTCATCGTCTTCACGTCGAACATCTTCGCCATCCTCGGGCTGCGCTCGCTCTACTTCCTGTTTGCGCGCCTGGTCGACAAGTTCCGCTATCTCAAGGTGGGCCTGGCCGGCGTGCTGGTGTTCGTGGGCGCCAAGATGACGGCGGTGGACGTCTACAAGGTCCCGCCGCTGATCTCGCTGCTGGTCGTGGCATTCATGCTGGGAGCCTCGATCTTCGCCTCGTGGCTCAGCAATCGGCGCGAGGCCTCGCGGGCGGAGGCCTGAAGCCTCAGCGCCTCGCGCGGCGGCGGACGAGCGCGAGCCCTGCAAGCAGGGACCCGAGCAGGGTCCACAGCGCGCCGCTCCTCGGCGGGGCCGTACGACAGGAGCAACCGCCGCCGGCGATGGAGCCGTTCGGGTTCACGACGTCGCCGGGCGCTCCGCCGCTGTCCGTGGCGCCGCTGCCGGGCTCGCCGCCCGCACCGACGTCGCCGCCCGCGCCGTCGCCACCAGAGCCCGAGCCGCCGGTGCCCGGCGTCACTTCGTCGTCGCTCGGGTCGTTGGGGTCGGTCTCGCCGTCGTCGATCGCGCCGTTCTTGTTTTCGTCCTCGGCGCCGTCGCTCACGCCGCCGTCGTCGCTGTCGGCGTCGAGCGGGCTCGTGGTCGTGTCGTCATCGGCGTCGGCGATGCAGCGGTCCGCGCCCGTGTCCGTGTCCGCCGCGTCACAGCCGAGGCCGAGCTCGGTGCCGTCGAACAGGCCGTCGTCGTCGCTGTCCGGGTCGAGCGCGTTGATCTGGTCGTCACCGTCGCTGTCTTCCGCCGGGTTCGCCTCGGCGCCGTCGGCCGCGCCGTCGTCGTCGCTGTCGGCGTCGTCGGGATCGGTGCCGATGGTGCCCTCGACCGCGTCGCTGAGGCCGTCGCCGTCGCTGTCGACGTTGAGGTCGTCGTCGACCGGGTTGTTCGGGTTGGTCTCGCCCGCGTCGATCGCGCCGTCGAGGTTGCTGTCCTCCGAGCCGTCGCTGACACCGCCGTCGTCGCTGTCGGCGTCGAGCGCGTTGATCAGGCCGTCGCCGTCGCTGTCGTCACCCGGCAAGCTCTCGGC
>DATLIL010000409.1:0-1738 GCA_035539475.1 Polyangiaceae bacterium | reverse complement strand
CGCGCCATCGCCGCGCACCACTCCGTGCTGGTGTTCGAGGTCGTGGGCCACAGCCAGGTCAAGTTCGGTGAGGTCTTCGAGCCCAAGGCCGACTCGCACCGCCTGCTCAAGGAGCTGTCCGAGACGTACAAGGGCACGCAGCCCAAGAACGTTCAGGAGGCCTACCACGACGCCAGCCAGGCCAAAGAAGAGGCCCAGAGCCTGTTCAAGTACGGCTACTTGAGCCTGCGCGAGCGCGCTCAGGTCGAGCGGCTGTACTGGGCCTGCTGCGGCAAGATCCACGAAACGCTGAAGCGCCTGAAGTTCGTGCCCGAAGAGCTCCAGCACCTCGATCGCACGCTCTCGGCCATCTACTACTGCAACTTCTCGCTGTTCCAGTCGGCGCCGGACATCTGGGCCATCGATCACCTGTTCCCGATCATGCCCATCCACCGCCTCGACGAGGAGCCGACGGTCGCCGCCAAGCTCGCCGACCTGACCTGCGACTCCGACGGCATGATCGATCACTTCATCGACGTCGAGGACGTGAAGAGCTCGCTCGACGTGCACCCCTACGAAAAGGGCCAGCCCTACCTGCTCGGCATGTTCCTCAACGGCGCCTACCAGGAGATCCTGGGCGACATGCACAACCTGTTCGGCGACACCAACGCCGTGCACGTCGAGCTCACCGACGAGGGTCACCAGATCAGCCACGTCGTGAAGGGCGACAGCGTCAGCGAGGTGCTGCGCTACGTCGAGTACAACCCCGAGAACATGGTCGACGCCGTGCGCCGTCAGGCCGAGCGTGCCGTGAGCGCCGGGCGACTCAGCAACGAGCAGATGCGTACGCTGATGCAGCACTACGAAGAGTCGCTGCGCTCGTACACGTACCTCACCGACGAATAAGCAATCCGTCGCGGGGATGCCCACCCCTCCGTCCGTGCTCGCCCTTCGGGCTGTGCGCGGGCGGCCCCTCCCAGGTGTCGTGCTCGGCCGCTGCGCGGCCTGCGCGCGCCACGGGAGGGGAACCGCATCCGCTGCCGCTGGCCGCTGACCGCTGGCCGCTGGCCGCTGACCGCTGCCGCTGACCGCTGACCGCTGGCCGCTCGGCGACCGGCTCGCTTCGCTCGCGGTCGCCTGCCGCTGACTGTCTGCCGCTCTCGGACTTGTTCTGGGAAACGTGATTTCCGATCGGAAGAGAAATCTTGTCGTCTGAGAGTGCTCGCGGAGCGCTGAGTGCTGCCCGCGCGGTTGCGGCTCGCGGTTGCGGCTGACGGCGCTTTACGGCTGGTGTCCTCCTCGGGTTGCTTGATGGTGCCGGCGTGCTCGGTGGCGTCAAGGCCGCTCGCACTTCGTGCTCGCGCCGCCTTCGGCGGTGCGCTTCGCGCAGCCTTGACTCCACCTCCGACGCGCTCGGCGTGTGAACGCCCGGATCGGAGGATCACATGGCTCTTCACGTTGCAACGGTTTCGCTCGAACTCATTCAGCTGCTGCGTCCGCTCCTGCAGTGCATTCGCAAGCGCGATCGCTCACTGGCAGATCAACTCTCTCGCGCGGCGAGCAGCATTGCGCTCAATGTCGCCGACGCGGATCGATCACAGGGCGGCAATGTGCTGGCGCGCTTTCACAGCGCCGCCGGTAGCGCGAACGAAACGCGCATGGCGCTGCGGATCGCGGTGGCGTGGGGCTACCTGAGCGAAGAGGAGGCAGCGGATGCCGATCGGCATCTCGATCGCGTCATCGCCATGCTCTGGAAGCT
>DATLIL010000408.1:0-14860 GCA_035539475.1 Polyangiaceae bacterium | reverse complement strand
GTGGCGTACGACAAGCTCGTCCTGGCCACCGGCTCGCGGCCGTTCGTGCCGCCGGTGCCCGGCGCCGACGCGCGCGGCGCCTTCGTCTACCGCACGATCGAGGACCTCGAGCGTATCCGCGCCTGGGCCGAGCGCTCCCGTGTGGGCGTCGTGATCGGCGGCGGCCTGCTCGGCCTCGAGGCGGCCAACGCGCTGAAGGCGATGGGCCTCGAGACGCACGTCGTCGAGCTCGCGCCGCGGCTGATGGCCTTGCAGATCGACGACGCCGGTGGGTTCGTGCTGCGCTCACACATCGAGGCCCTGGGCGTGACCGTGCACGTCGGCAAGAGCACGAGCGCCGTCAGCTGCGAGGACGGCGTGGTCAGGGCGCTCAGCTTCGCCGACGGCTCCGAGCTGGCCTGTGATCTGGTGGTGTTCTCCGCCGGTATCCGGCCGCGCGACGAGCTCGCGCGCGCCGCCGGTCTCACGCTGGGCGAGCGCGGCGGCATCGCCATTGGCGAGGACTGCGCCACCTCCGATCCCGACGTCTTCGCCGTCGGCGAGTGCGCGGCCTTCAAAAACCGCACCTATGGCCTGGTCGCACCGGGTTATCGCATGGCCGAGTGCGTGGCCGCGCGTCTGGAGGGCGAGACTCCGACGATCGCGGAGTTCGACATGAGCACCAAGCTCAAGCTCCTCGGCGTCGACGTGGCGAGCTTTGGTGACGCATTCGGCAGCACGCCGGGCGCCCGTGCCATCAGCTTCTTCGACTCGGTCTCGAAGGTTTACAAGAAGATGGTCGTCAGCGCCGACGGCAAGCGCCTGCTCGGCGGCATGCTGGTGGGCGACGCCTCGAGCTACACGGAGCTCGTGAGCTACGTGCAGGGCGGCATCGACCTGCCGCCCAAGCCCGAGACGCTGATCTCGCCTTCCGGCGGCGCGGATCGGCCGAAGCTCGGCGTCGACGGCCTGCCCGACGCGGCCATGATCTGCTCCTGCAACAACGTGGTCAAAGGCACGATCTGCGGCGCCATCCGCGATCAGAAGCTGACGGAGGTCGCCGCGGTCAAGAAGTGCACCAAGGCCGGCACCAGCTGCGGCTCGTGCACCACCCTGGTCACCGACCTGCTCAAGCTCGAGCTCAAGCGCGCGGGCGTCGCGGTCGTCAATCACATCTGCGAGCACTTCCCCTTCTCGCGCCAGGAGCTCTTTCACCTCGTCAAGGTGAAGAAGGTCCGCACCTTCGAGGATCTCATCGCAGCGCATGGCCGCGGCCGCGGCTGTGAGATCTGCAAGCCCGCGGTGGCCTCGATCCTGGCCTCGACCTACAACGACTACATCCTCGAGCCCGAGCACGTCGGGCTGCAGGACACCAACGATCGCTTCCTCGCCAACATCCAGCGCGACGGCACTTACTCGGTCGTGCCGCGCGTGGCCGGCGGCGAGCTCACCCCCGATCAGCTGATCGCCCTCGGTGAGGTGGCCAAGCGCTACGGCCTGTACAGCAAGATCACGGGCGGGCAGCGCGTGGACCTGTTCGGCGCGCGCCTCGAGCAGCTGCCGAACATCTGGGGCGACCTGATCGCTGCCGGCTTCGAATCCGGCCACGCCTACGGCAAGGCCCTGCGCACGGTCAAATCCTGCGTCGGCAGCACCTGGTGCCGTTACGGGGTGCAGGACTCGGTGGGTTTGGCCATTCGCCTGGAGAATCGCTACAAGGGCCTGCGCGCGCCGCACAAGCTGAAGGGCGCCGTGTCCGGCTGCGCGCGCGAGTGCGCCGAGGCGCAGGGCAAGGACTTCGGCGTGATCGCCACGGAGAAGGGCTACAACCTCTACCTCTGCGGCAACGGTGGCATGAAGCCGCAGCACGCGTTGCTCTTCGCCTCCGATCTCGACGAGGAGACCGTGGTTCGTTACCTGGACCGCTTCCTCATGTTCTACGTGCGCACGGCCGATCGGCTGCAGCGCACGGCCACCTGGTTCAACAACCTGGAGGGCGGCCTCGATTACATCAAGAAGGTGGTGATCGAGGATTCACTCGGTATCTGCGCCGAGCTCGAGGCCGACATGCAGCACATCGTCGGCACCTACGAGTGCGAGTGGAAGGCCACGCTGAAGAATCCGAAGCGGCTGAAGCTCTTCCGGGCCTTCGTCAACACGGACCAGGCCGATCCCAGCATCGTCTTCGTCAAGGAGCGCGAGCAGCACCGTCCGGCGTTCCCGAAAGAGAAGAGTGCGACGTCGAACTGATTCGAGAGACCTAGAAATGAACAGTGCATCGCTCTTGAGAGAACAGCAGGACGGCGACTACGGCGCGGCCGACGAATGGGTCGAGGTCTGCTCGCTCGACGACATCATCCCGGGCACGGGCGTGGCGGCGCTGGTGCGCGGCGAGCAGATCGCGATCATCCGGCCGTACACGACGAACGAGGTCTTCGCCATCTCGAACTACGACCCGTTCAGCAAGGCCTACGTCATGGCGCGCGGCATCGTCGGCGACCGGGCTGGCGTCACCAAGATCGCGTCGCCCATCTTCAAGCAGAACTTCTCGCTCTCCACCGGAGAGTGCCTGGACGATCCCAGCGTCCGCATCCCGGTGTACCCGGCGCGCGTGCGCGGCGATCGGGTCGAGGTTTCGATCTACCAACCAGAGGCGGCAGAATAGTGTCCGAACAAAAAGGCTCCACCGCGGCTCTCACGCTCTCCACGCTGGCATTCACCGCATGTTTTGCGCTGTGGATGGTGAACGGCGTGCTCGTCACCTACCTGTCGGAGCAGGGCACGTTCACCTTCGACGAGGTGCAGATCGGCTGGCTGCTGGGCATTCCGGTGCTGACGGGCTCGCTGCTCAGGCTCCCGGTCGGCATGCTCACGGACCGCTTCGGTGGTCGTAAGGTCTTTACCGGCGTGCTCCTGGCGGCGGCGCTCGGCGCCATCGGGCTCAGCCGTGCGCACGGCTTCTGGGGCTTCGTGGCGGGCTCGCTCGGGTTTGGCCTTGCTGGCACGAGCTTCGCCGTCGGCGTCGCTTACACCAGCGCATGGTTCTCCAAGGCACGCCAGGGCACGGCTCTCGGTATCTTCGGCGCGGGCAACGCCGGCTCGGCGCTGTGCACGCTGCTGACGCCGTCGATGCTCCAGAGCTTCACCGACGGGGGCAAGAACCCGGAGGGCTGGCGCAACGTCCCGTTGGTCTACGCCGGCCTGATGCTGGTGATGGCGCTCCTGTTCTTCGTCTTCGCCGGTACACCTGCTCAAACCGCGCCGCGGCAGCCGTCGCTGCGCGAGCAGCTCAGCGTGCTGCGCTCCGTGCGCGTCTGGCGCTTCGGTCTCTACTACTTCCTCGTCTTCGGCTGCTTCGTGGCCCTGGCGCAGTGGCTCGTGCCCTACTACACGAGCGTGTTCGGCATGTCGTTGGCCACGGCCGGCGTGCTGGCGGCGGTGTTCAGCTTCCCGTCCGGTGTCGTGCGCGCGCTCGGCGGCTGGATGTCCGATCGCTTCGGCGCTCGCAAGACCATGTACGGCGTGCTCGGCGTGTGCGTGGTGGGTTGCTTTCTCCTGTCGATCCCGCGCATGGAGGTCACGACGGCAGGCGAGAGCGTGGCGGCCAAGGCCTCGGGCGTCGTGACCATGGTCGGCACGAACTTCGTCAGGGTAGGGCAGAAGGACTACGCCTTGCACCAGGTGACGGGCAGCGAGTCGTCGTGGTTGCCGATGGTGAGCACGACGCAGCAAGCGGCGGTCAAGGTCGGTGACAAGGTCAAGCGCAAGCAGATCCTGGCCACCGGCACGACCACCATCCGCTTCGCGCCGAGCGTCTGGATCTTCACCGCGCTCGTCTTCCTGGTCGGCATCGCCATGGGTATCGGCAAGGCCGCCGTCTACAAGTACATCCCCGAGTACTTCCCGGGGCGGGTTGGCGTGGTCGGTGGCCTCGTCGGCGTGATCGGCGGGCTCGGCGGCTTCGTCTGTCCGATCCTGTTCGGTTACTTGCTGCGGGCGACGGGCCTCTGGACCAGTTGCTGGGCCTTCCTGTTCGCGCTGGGAGTGCTCTCGTTCGTCTGGCTGCACGCCGTGGTCATGCGCATCGAGCGCTCGCCGCGCGCGATCGAGCCTGCGCCCGGCGAAGAGGGCAGGGGCGACTCCGTACTGCCGCTGCCCATACCAGGAGCTACTTCTTGAGCACGAGCGCAGCACTCAGCGCGGGAGTCAGCCGGCGTCCCAAGTCCGACAAGCCACGCCGGCTTCCGCTCTTGCCGGTCGAGATGCTCCTGCAGGAGCAGCGTGACCTCAGCGCCGTCGAGCGCTTTGCCGAGCTGCACGAGAGCGGCGACGTGCCGGATCAGGCTCGCTACTACCGTGATCTGATCCCGCTCGGGCCGCCCGGAGAGGGACAGCAGTACGCCTTCGAGGTCGACCTCGACGCCTGCACCGGGTGCAAGGCCTGCGTCGCCGGCTGTCACAGCATGAACGGCCTCGATCCGGACGAAGCCTTCCGCAGCGTTGGCCTGCTCCACGGCGGCACCCGCGAGGAGCCGGAGCTTCGCACCGTCACCACGAGCTGCCATCACTGCGTGGAGCCGGCGTGCCTCTCGGGCTGTCCGGTGATGGCCTACGAGAAGGACCCGATCACCGGCATCGTCAAGCACCTCGACGACCAGTGCATCGGTTGCCAGTACTGCACGCTGATGTGCCCCTACGACGCGCCCAAGTACTCGAAGAGCCGCGGCATCGTGCGCAAATGCGACATGTGCAGCGATCGGCTGAAGGTCGGTGAGGCGCCTGCGTGTGTGCAGGCCTGCCCGAACGAGGCCATCGCCATCCGCATCGTCGAGCAGGAGCGAGCGGTGCAGGTGAGTGAGGCCAACGCCTTCTTGCCCGGCGCCCCCGCTCCCGATCACACGATCCCGACGACGCACTACCACACGAAGCAAGCCGTCGCGCACAACCTGCTGCCCGCCGACTTCTACCGCACCAACCCCGAGCACGCTCATCCGCCGCTCGTGATCATGCTGACCCTGACGCAGCAAGCGGCCGGCGCCTTCGCCATCGCCTACGGCCTCGAGCGGGCCAGCCAGATGGCGCCCGGCTCGGCGCTGGCCCAGGCCGTGTTCGCGCTGGCGGTCGCCGGGCTGGCGCTCGGCGCGAGCCTGTTTCACCTGGGCCGCCCGCAGTACGCCTGGCGCGCCGTTCTCGGCCTGCGCACCTCGTGGCTCAGCCGCGAGGCGATCGGCTTCGGCGTGTTCGTCAAGCTCTGCGCGCTGTACGCGCTCTCGCGCGCGACGCACCTCTTGCCGCCGTTGCCCGGCGTCGATCTTCTCCCCGAGTTCTCTCCGGCCATCGGCGCCGCCACCGCCGCGCTCGGCCTGGCCGGCGTCTACTTCTCGGTGATGGTGTATTCGGCCACCAAACGCGCCCACTGGCGCGGTTCGCTGACGGGCTTGCGCTTCTTCAGCACCACCATTCTGCTCGGCGCGGCGAGCTGCTACGCGGTGGCTTCGGCCACGAGCCCCGGCGGCTTTGCTCACGCCAAGGCGCTGCTCGCGCTCGTGATGGGCGCTGCGGCTTGCAAGCTCCTGTTCGAGGCGAGCCTGCTCTTCGCGCGCCGCGGACGCCAGCACACGGTCGAGAAGCGCATGGCGCTGCTGCTCACGCGCGAGCTCGGCATGCTCAGCTTCTTCCGCTTCGCCTGCGGCATCGGCGGCGGCGCGGTGATCCCCTGGGTGCTCTTCACTGCCGCGCACGGCACGAGCCTGGTGGGCCTGGCCAGCGCCATGGTGTTGCTGCTGCTCGCGGGTGAGCTGTCGGAGCGCTACTCGTTCTTCGCGGCTGCACCCGCTTCTCGCATGCCGGGAGGCCTGAAATGAGCGACGGACCATTGAAGAAGCTCGGGGCGATGGCCTCGAACCTGCTCATCGCCCGCACGGGCAAGCTGACGAGCGAGCTCGACCTGACGTCGGGCGAAAAGGGTCTGGGCAAGGTGCCGCTGCGACTGAAGCCGGAGCGCACCACCACGACGGTCTGCGGCTTCTGTTCGACCGGCTGCGGCCTGCGCGCTCACCTCAAGGGCGGTGAGGCGCTGAACCTGTCGCCGGACACCGACTACCCGGTGAACCTCGGCATGGCGTGTCCCAAGGGCTGGGAGGCGCTGGCGCCGCTGTCGGCGCCCGATCGCGGCACGACGCCGCTGGTCAAGAACGCGCGCGGCAAGCTCGAGCCGGCGAGCTGGGAGCAGGCTCTCGGCACGATGGTGAGCAAGTTCAAGGCGGTGCAGGAGAAGTACGGCAAACACGCCGTGGCCTGGATCGGCACCGGGCAGATGGTGACCGAGGAGCTTGCCTTCTTGGGTGCGCTCGGCAAGTTCGGCATGGGCATGCTGCACGGCGACGGCAACACGCGCCAGTGCATGGCGACGGCCGTCGTCGCTTACAAGCAGGCCTTTGGCTTCGACGCTCCGCCCTACACCTACAAGGACTTCGAGGAGTCGGACGTCATCGTCCTGGTGGGCTCGAACCTGTGCATCGCGCACCCGATCTTGTGGGAGCGCGTCTGCAAGAACCCGCATCAGCCGAGCATCGTCGTGGTCGATCCGCGCAGCACCGAGACGGCGATGGCCGCGACGCACCACTACGCCATCCGCCCGAAGAGCGACCTCGTCTTCTTCTATGCGCTGGCGCGCTACCTGATCACTCATGGCTTCGTCGACGAACGCTTCGTCGCCGAGCACACCGAGGGCTTCGAGGCGATGCGCGCTCACGTCGAGCCCTACACGCTGGAGATGGCCGAGCGCGAGACTGGCATCGCGGCCGAGCGCATCGAGGAGCTGGCGCGCCTGATCCACCACGGCCAGCGCGTCTCCTTCTGGTGGACGATGGGCATCAACCAGAGCCACGAAGGTGTGCGCGCGGCTCAGGCCATCATCAACCTGGCGCTGATGACCGGCAACATCGGGCGCCCCGGCACCGGCGCGAACTCGATCACCGGCCAATGCAACGCCATGGGCTCGCGCCTGTTCAGCAACACGACGAACCTGCTCGGCGGTCACGATTTCCTCAATCCGGAGCACCGCGCCAAGGTGGCCGACATCCTGGACATCGATCCGGCGCGCATCCCCGATCAGAACAGCCTGGCTTACGATCAGATCCTCGAGCAGGTGCTGAACGGCAAGATCAAGGCGCTCTGGGTGATCGCCACCAACCCGGCCCACTCCTGGATCAACCAGAACTATCTGAAGGACGTCGCCTCGCGCCTCGAGTGCCTGGTGGTGCAGGACATGTACCCCACGACCGAGACGGCGCAGCTCGCCGACGTGTATCTGCCGGCGGCGGGCTGGGGTGAGAAGGAGGGCACCTTCATCAACTCCGAGCGCCGAATCGGTCTGGTGAAGAAGGTCGCGCGCTCGCCCGGTCAGGCGCTCTCCGACTTCAACATCTTCCGCCTCGTGGCCGAGGCCTGGGGCGTCGGCGACATGTTCAAGCGCTGGTCCAGCCCTGAGAAGGTCTTTCAGATCATGAAGGAGCTCACGCGCGGGCAGCCTTGCGATATCAGCGGCATCAGCGACTACCACATGCTCGATCGCGAGGGCGGCGTGCAGTGGCCGCTGCCCGAAGGCGCCACGCTCGAGGCGCGCGAGCGCCGCTTGTTCGCGGACGGCCGCTTCTTCCACGCGAGTGGCAAGGCCAAATTCCTGTTCGAGGCGCCCCGTCCACTTCCGGAAGGGCTGACCGAGCAATTCCCGTTCATGCTGCTCAGCGGTCGCGGCAGCTCGAGCCAGTGGCACACGCAGACGCGCACCAAGAAGAGCGCCATCCTGCGCAAGCTCGCGCCCAGCGAGATCTACGTCGAGATCGCGCCCGTGGACGCGCGCAAGCTCGGCATCGGACCCGACGAGAAGGTCGCCGTCGTCTCTCAGCGTGCGCGCATCCAGGCTCGCGCCTTCGTGACGCACAGCGTGCAGCCCGGGCAGCTCTTCATCCCGATGCACTACGAGACGATGAATCGGCTCACGTTCCCGTCGTTCGATCCGTACTCGCGTCAGCCGAGCTACAAGGCCTGCGCCGTCAGGGTCGAGCGCCTGGAAGCCGGCTCACTGCCGACCGACGCCTGAGCCGACTCCTGGTGCACTGCCTCCTCCTGCTCGTGATCGGCTCGGCCATCGCGCACTAGGTAACCCTTCTCCATCGCGAAGGGAGGATAGCAAGACAGCAATGCTTGAGCGTTGCGGGGTCGCGATGACCCGGAAGGGGACAGCAATCGAGCTATCCTGGGAAGGCGATGCGAAGGGGGGCTCCGGAGATGCCACGACGAGCGCCCGCAGCGCAGGCGTCGAGGCCCGCGGCAGAGGCGCATGGTCGCGCAGACGAAGGGAACCGGCGCGAGAAGCAGGCAACCCTTCTCCATCGCGAAGCTAGGATAGCAAGTCAGCAATGAGGCCCAGGTCATGCGAACCTAAGCACGAAGGTTCCTTGCTGAGCGTTGCGGGGTCGCGATGACCCGGAAGGGGATAGCAATCGAGCTATCCTGGGAAGGCGATGCGAAGGGGGGCTCCAGAGATGCCACGACGAACGCCACAGCGCAGGCGTCGAGCCCGCGGCAGAAAATCTTGGTCGCGCCGACGAAGGGCACCGGGCGCGAGAAACAGCACATATCGACGAGCCTAGCCGAACACTATTCCGCTGGCTCGGCAGCCTTGCCGAGCAGCATCTTGCGCTGGATCGCCGCGAAGCGGGTCTCGTCCTCGCGGCTCGGCATGAGCAGCGAGACGGCGATGCCGACGAAGAAGGCGAGCGGCACGCTGACGATGCCGGGGTTCTTCAGCGGGAAGATCGCCGCCGGGTGTTTGAGGATGTCGACCTGAACGGTGGGCGACAGGATGATCAGCGTGATCGAGGTCAGGTTGCCCACCACCATGCTGGCGACGGCGCCGCGCGTGGTCAGGCCCTTCCACAACATGCTGAGCACGAGGGCAGGGAAGTTGGCGCTGGCGGCGATGGCGAAGGCGAGGCCGACCATGAAGGCGACGTTCTGGCCCTTGAACACGACGCCGAGCACGACCGCCAAAACCCCGAGGAAGAGCGTGGCGACGCGTGCAACGAGGAGCTGCTCGGCCTCTTCGGCCTTGCCGCGCTTGTGCACGCTGACCCAGAGATCGTGCGAGAGCGCAGCGGCGCCCGAGAGCGTGAGCCCCGCCACCACCGCCAGGATCGTGGCGAACGCGACGGCGGAGATGAAGCCGAGCAGGCCCGTCCCGCCGACGACCTCGGCGAGCAGCGGCGCCGCCATGTTGCCGCCCTTGTCGACCGTGGTGATGGCCTTCTGCCCGACCAGCACCGCGGCGCCGAAGCCCAGGATGAAGGTCACCAGGTAGAAGAAGCCGATCAGGCCGGTGGCATAAAACACGGACCGACGCGCGGCGACGGCGTCCGGCACGGTATAGAAGCGCATCAGGATGTGCGGCAGTCCGCCGGTGCCGAGCATCAGCGCCAGGCCCAGCGATACCGCGTCGATCGGGTTCGCCACCTGTTTGCCGGGCGCGAGCATGCCGGCGCCGTAGGCCTTGGCCGCGGCGTCGAACAGGTTCAGCGGGTTCATGCCGAACTTGGCGAGCACCATCAGCGCCAGCAGCGTGGCGCCGGTGAGCAGCAGCACCGCCTTGACGATCTGCACCCAGGTGGTAGCGATCATGCCGCCGAACAGCACGTAGACGATCATCACCAGGCCGACGACGACCACGGCGAGCTCGTAGCTGAGGCCGAACAGCGTGCGGATCAGGTTACCGGCGCCGACCATCTGCGCGATCAGGTAGAAGCTCACCACCGAGAGCGAGCCCAGCGACGAGGCGATGCGGATCGGACGCTCGTTCAGGCGCGCGGCCACGACGTCGGCAAAGGTGTACTTGCCCAGATTGCGCAGCGGCTCGGCGATCAGGAACATGACCAGCGGCCAGCCGACGAGAAAGCCCACCGAGTAAATCAGGCCGTCGAAGCCGGACAGCGAGACCAGCCCGGCGATACCGAGGAAGCTCGCCGCGCTCATGTAGTCGCCGGCGAGGGCAAAGCCATTCTGGCCGGCGGTGATGCTGCTGCCGGCCGCGAAGTACTCGCTGGTGGTCTTGGTCCGGCGCGCCGCCCAGTAGGTGATGCCGAGCGTCAGCCCGACGAACACCAGGAAGAAGACGATGGCCGTGGCGTTCGGCTCTCCAAGGCTGGTCTTCACGCCTGCTCCTTCTTCTTGGCGGCCGACGGTAGCTTTTCGTCGAGGCGGTTGGTGATGCGTACGTAGACGCCGGTGAGGATGAAGGCCGTCACGATCACCAGCGCGCCCAGCAGGATGCCCCACGACAGGCCCGGCGCGAGGGTCTCTGCCATGAAGCCCTTGGCGAAGGCCGCCCCCAGCACGAAACCGAAGTAGACGACGAGCATCACGCTCGACAGCACCAGCGACACGCTCCGGCGAGCGCGCGCAAACTCCTGCAAATGGCCCGGCTCCATCGCCAGGCATCTATGTTGGGCTGTGCGAAGGCGTCAATTGCGCGCGGGGATTTCGCCACGCGACTGAGGAAAATGGCACTACATGAGCTCGGCGATGGCGCCATCGGCGAAGAGCCACTTGCTCTGCGGGATGCGCCAGCGGTCGCCGTCGATCTCGAGCAGGCCGCGCTGAACGAGGCGGCCGGCTGCCTTGGTCCGCGCGGCGTCCAGCGTGAAGCCGCTGGTATCGACGCCCTCGGCCAGACGCAGGCCGAGCATGAGGCGCTCGCGAAGCGCGATCTCCGGCGTGATCGCCTCGAGCTCACTGATGAGCTCGTTCTTCTGGTCCAGCGCCGTTGTCGAGCCCTCGAGCCAGCCCTTCATGTAACGCTCGGGTGAAGGCGTGTTGCGGTAGCGAAAGCGGCCGCCTGGCGTGCGCCACGTGCCCCAGGCGCCAGTACCGATGCCGAGGTAGTCGTAGCCGCGCCAGTAACCGAGGTTGTGCTGCGAGCGCTGGCCGGGCTTGGCGTAGTTGCTGATCTCGTAGTGTTCGAAGCCGAGCTCAGCGAGCGTGGCCTCGACCCCGGCGAAGGAATCCGCGACCGCCGCATCGCCGAGCAGCGGCAAGCGACCTCGGCGCGCCAGCTCACCGAAGCGGGTGCCGGGCTCGATGGTCAGCGCGTAGGCGCTCAGGTGCGTGACGCCGGTCGCCGCCAGCGTGCGTGCTTCGTGGCAGGCATTGTCCGGACTCTGGCCGTGCACGCCAAAGATGAGGTCGGCCGAGACGCGCGGGATACCCGCGGCGAGCGCATCGTTCACGGCGCGCAGCGCGGAGTCGGGGTCGTGCAGTCGTCCGAGGAACGCGAGCCTCTCGCGATCGAGCGATTGCACACCGATGCTCAAACGATTCGCCCCGGCGTCGAGCAGCGCCCGCGCCCGCGCCGCGTCGAGACTGGACGGGTTGCACTCGACGGTGATCTCGGGGCCTTCGTGGGGGAAGGCCTGCAGGATGGCGCGGAGGACGCTGCCGAGCTCGTCCGGCTCCCACAGCGACGGGGTCCCACCCCCGAAGAAGATGCTCTCGAGGCGGTAGCCGGAGACGGCCCCTGCGCGGGCGGCGAGCTCGTTTTCGACGGCGCGCGCGTAGTCGGCGTGCGGGATGGCGGCGCGTTCGGCCGGCAGACTCAGAAAGTCACAGTAGGGACACTTCTGCAGGCACCAGGGGAAATGAACGTAGACGCCGAGGCTCTCGGGCACGCGCGAGGTCTAGCAGAGAGCCGCCCCGAGCCAAGCCTGGCTATCGCTCACGCCCCGGCTTTGCTAGAAATCGGAGGCGTTTCGGGCGGTGCGCATGCGGCGACTTCACCTGTTCGAGTTCGAGGACCAGAACTGGTTCCCCTCCTCCGTGCGCGAGGCGATGACGGACTACCTGAGCTTCATGAGCGGCTTCGCCGACGTGCCCTTCAGCGGCTTCGTGGAGCGTCTGAATCAGGCAATGCTCGCGACCGGTGACGATCGCCTGGTCGATCTGGCGTCGGGCGCCGGGGGACCGGCGATCACGATCGCACGGCTCTTGCGCGGCAAGCGTGACGCCAGGGTCACGGTCACGTTGACCGACCTCTATCCAAACCTGCCGCGCCTGGAGCTTGCTAGGAGCGAGGGGCAGGGCTTCGTGGACTTCATCGACGAGCCCGTGGATGCGCGCTCGGTGCGCCAGGATCTGCGTGGCTTTCGCTTGATGTGCAACGCGTTCCACCACCTCGGACCGAGCGCCGCGCGCGAGTGTCTGGCAGACGCGGTGCAGAAGCGTCAGGGGCTCGCGCTCATGGAGTTCGTGCAACGTTCGCCGCTGGCCGCGGCGCAGGTCTCGATCGGCACGATCGCGATGCTGCTCGTGACGCCGTTCATTCGGCCGCGTCGCTGGAGTCGTTTCATTTTCACGTATCTCATCCCTGTCGTGCCGCTCTGCACACTGTGGGATGGTCTGGTGTCATGTCTGCGCGCGTACGAACCGGATGAGCTCAAAGCACTCGTGGACTCGCTGCCGGCCAACGACTATATTTGGGACATCGGCCGCCTGCGCGTGCCGCGTACACCGGCGTCCGTGACCTACCTGATCGGCCGTCCGCGTGCGTGACGTGATAGCCTAAGCATTCCTGTGATTTGCGGCGCTGCTGCATAATCAGGCAGAGGGAAACCCACTGATCAGCAACGAGCCTAACCGGCCGGAGGTCTTGTAATGTTGTTTTTTCGGAAAGTTACCGCCCTATCAGCCATCGCGGTCGTTGGCTTCACGCTCGGCACCGCCTGTTCGTCCGACAGTGAAGACCCCGGAGTAAGCCCCGGCTCGGGCGCGACTTCGAGCGGTGCGACCAGCAACAGCAGCGGCGGCACGATCAGCTTCGGCGGTGACGGCTCGGGCAACGGCACGAGCGCCGGCGGCGACTCTTCCTCCGTTGGCGGGGCGACCGGCACCGGAGCGGGACCGACCATCACGCCGGACGGCGAGGTGTTCTGCGGTGACGTGGCTTGTCAGTGTTCCGACGGCATCGACAACGACGGTGACGGCGACGAAGACGGCTTCGACGTCGAGTGCCAGGGCCCGCTCGACAACGACGAGGGTTCGTTCGCGACGGGCATCCCCGGCGACAACAAGGACGAGTCGTGGGTCGACTGCTTCTTCGACGGCGACTCCGGCTCCGGCAACGACGGTTGCAAGTATCCGTACGAGTGTCTCACGGGCGATATCCCGATCGACGACGAGCAATGCGCTGGCGCCGCCAGCGAGGCCTGCGTCAACTTCTGTGGGCCGCGTACCCCCAACGGCTGCGACTGCTTCGGCTGCTGCACCATCGACCTCGAGGACGGTTCCTCCGTCGATATTCTGACCGCCAGCGGCTGTGACCTCGACGACATCGACAACGAGGACGTCTGTCTCCGCTGCGTCAAGACGGACACCTGCGAGAACACCTGCGGCGAGTGCGAGCTCTGCCCCGGCAAGACCGAGGAAGACCTGCCGGAAGACTGTATGCCCGATCCGCCCGTCGGTGGCGCGCCGTCCGATCCGCCGCCGGTCTACACCTGCGAAGGTGGCGAGGTCTGCGGCGATAACCTGCCGTGCGACGCGGGCTACTACTGCTCGCTCGGCTGCTGCATCCCCGTCGTGAAGTGACGTTGGGGCCTAGCGCTGGTTCGCGTCTCGACCGAGTGCGTGGTTGAGCGCGACCAGCGACAGGCGGGCGTTCACCCGGGCGTCGACGGCTTCGAGCCGCGCCCGGGTGAGCTCCGTTTCGGCGTCGGTGACCTCGACCGTCGTGGCTCGGCCGGCTCGGTACAGCTCGCGCCGCACGCGATAACTCTCTTCGGCGGCGCGGAGCTGGTGGTCGGAGGCGACGATCGAGAAGCGAGCCTCGCCGGCTGCCTGCAGGGCCTGATTGACCTCGAGCTTCAAGGAATCACGGAGTGCGGATCGCTGCGAGCTGATCTCGGCGGCGCGCGCCTCGGCCACCGAGCTTGCGGCCTGCGCCCCCGGAATGTCGGTTGGTGTCCAGCTCAGCACGGCGCTGACGTCCCAGGTGTAACGCCACTCGGGGAGCTGGGGGAAGTAGCGCTGGTTGGGGTTCGCGTAGGTGAGGTTGGCCTGCGCGTCGAGGCGCGGGTAGTTGCCGGCGCGCGCCACCTTGGCCTGCTGGCGCAGCGCGGCTTCGGCGGCCTCCATCGAGCGCAGCTCCGGACGCTTGGCAAGGGCCTCCTGGTAGGCGACATCCGGCGCAGGCACGGTAGAGAGCTCCGGCAGCTCGGCGAAGAGATTCTCGCCGACCTCGTAGCTCTTGTTGCCCTCGTCGCGCATCAGGATCGAGACCTGCAGGGCCGCGATCGTGCTCGCGTTCTTGGCGTGCTCCTCGAACAGGGCAGCGTTCTGCAGCCCGGCCTCGGCGCGCAGCACGTCGGCGCGATTGGCCAGGCCCGCCTGGAACGCATTCTTGGCGTCGGTGAGGTGACCGTTCGCCTGCTCGACGCCCTGGGTTGCGATCAGGACCTGAGCCTGGGTGCGCACCCACTGGTAGTACGCGGTGCGCGCATCACGGGCCACGGAGAGCTGGGTGGCCCGCTCGTCGAGCTCGGCCGCGCTGCGCGATTGCTTGGCCGCGCCCGAGGCCTGCGAGAAGCGCAGGAGGTAGTCCGAGAGCGGCAGATCGAGGCGCGCGTTGAGCGTGTACTGATCCACCGGCACCAGGAACTGCAGGTTCGCGGCGAACAACTGATCCACAGCCGGGTCGATCTGACGCGGCGTGGGATCCGGAGTGATGACGATGCCGCCGCTACCGACAGCATTGCTCTCGACTTTGCTGAGCCGCGTGTAGCGCGCGCTCACGTTGAGCTTGGGCCAGTAGGCGGCCTTGGACTGGCTCACG
>DATLIL010000407.1:0-5040 GCA_035539475.1 Polyangiaceae bacterium | reverse complement strand
GCCGCGCTCGCCCACCGCGCGCTGCGCCGCGCGCACCGCCATCGCGCACCCGACCCCGGCGAGCAGCGCGAGGAACGGGTACGCGGTCATCCAGTGCTTGGTGCCGCCGAAGATCGGCGTGCTGTCGGAGAGCCACGGCGCATAGCTCGTCAGAACACCGAGGGTCCACAGCACGTCGGTGGAGAAGCGCAACCGACCGGTTTCGCTGTTTCTCTCGCGCAACGCGAGCGCGCTCGAGAAAAGCCCGCAGGCGGAGAGCAGGAGCGTGATCGCGGGCACAGTCGCCAGCGTCATGACCCAGGCGTAGAGCAGGGGCATCGGCGGCTTCCAGTAGGTGCGGCCGAGAAACTCCATGTTGTAGTACTCGTGCCCGGTGTGAAACTTCACGTACTCGGTCAGGCGCGGGATGGTGTCGTGCCAGATCCAGGGCCAGCCGGCGTAGAACACCAGCGGCCCGAGCAGCGCCATCGCCAGGAGTCCCTTCGGTAACGTGACGCGGCCGCGACGTAGCTCGGCCCAGAGCTCCGAACCGCGCGTGACGAGCAGGTGCAGCACCAGGGCCGGCGGCAAGAGCCAGGCGTTGTGCTTCGTGTCGAGCAGCAAGCCGTAGAGGACACCGCAGCCGATCGCCCAGCCCAGCTTGGTGGTGTGCAGCGAGCGGAAGTAGGCGTACGCCGTCACGAGCCACATCGCGGCCACCGGTATGTCGAAGCAGGCGAGGTGCGCGTGGTAGAACATGTGCGGCATCGCGGCGAAGAGCAGCGCCGCGACGAGACCCGGCACCCGCCCCAGGAGCTGCCGGCCCCAGGCGTAGATCGTGGCGAGCGCGAGCCCCGCCATCAGCATGCCCGGAAAGCGATAGGCGGTGCCCTGTTCCGAGAACCAGCGGAGCTTGTCGTAGAAGAGCCCGTGCGAGAGCGCGAACAGCGACTTCATCAGCGCCGGGTGCTCGCGATTGACCGCCCAGAATCGATCGATGTTGGCGCGCTCGAGGGCGGCGCCCGGCTCGGAGAACAGGAGCTCGAACCACTGACCGTAGCTACGAGCCGACTGAAAGTAGAAGCCCTCGTCACGCGCGTAACCGAGCGAACCCGCGCTGAGCAGCAGCAGAACGACGTAGCCCAGCGCGAGACCGAGCGCGATCAAACCGTCCCGGCGATCGAGAGGCTGCGGCGCCGCCGCCATCACGCCGTCTCCGCGTAGAAGCAGAAGCCGCGCTGCTCCGGCGAAGCGCTGCGGATCTCGATCTCGACGTCCTGCGTGCTCCCGACCAGGTCGCGCGTCTGCACCTCGAAGGGGCGCCAGCCCCACTCGTCTTGATGTAAACCGCGACCGAGCACACGTTCGCCGCTGCGTATGATGAGCTCGACCGGCGTACCCAGGCCGTCGCGCGCGAGGAAGTACGAGAGCCCGCCGTAGACCCGGATCTTTTTGCCCAGCTGGACGCCCTTGAAGCGCAGGTGGAGGCCGCCGTCGAGCGAGGCGTGAGCCCAGATGCAGCGCCGCGGCTGGTAGTCCTGATCGTCGATGATGGTGACACCGACGAAATGAGCGCCCCCGCCGCGACAGCCGAAGCGCTGCCTCGGAAACGCGACGTTACCGTGCAGCCCGCCCGCGACGACCGCCGCGTTCTCCTGCCAGGGGCATTCGCGCGCCTCGTCGTCCCCTTCGCTGACCTCGAGGTCGGGCGGCTTCACGTGGTCGATGAAGCGGTAGAGGGCTGGTTCGTAGCTCGGGTTCTCGAGCCGACGCAGGGTGAAGTCGCCGAGCTCCTGGCGCGCGAGCTCGCGCCAGCCCTCGAGCTCCCTGGAACGTCGGCCGAGCGCGCTCAGCTCGATGGCACGCTGGTAGCCGCTGACGTCCGGGCGCGACAGCATTTCGATCGGCATCAGCGCGTCGCCGAACGCGCGGCGCGCCAGCGGGTCGGTCCACTCGGGGGCGACCACCAGGAGCTCGTCCGCCTTCTTGAAGCTACGGACCGCGGGCGTGAGCGCCTGCCACTCGGCCAGCGTGGGCGCGCGCCGGCTCGCCCAGAAGTGGCCGCCGAGCTCGAGCAGCCCGAGCGCGGGCACGAGCAACCAGCAATGAGCCGCCTTTAGCTTCAAGCGCGCCGAGGGTGCCACAAAGCCGGACAAAGCGGTAACGTTCGGCGGCGAGCCCGAACATGAGCCACAGCGAAGACTTTCTGGCCGAAGCGGCCCGCATCCTCGAGGCCTTCGATCGCGAGGCGGTGGAGCGCCTCGCCGAGGAGCTCTGCACGCTGCGCGATCGCGGCGGACGGCTGTTCATCCTCGGCGTCGGTGGCAGCGCGGCCAACGCCTCGCACGCGGTCAACGACTTCCGCAAGCTCTGCGGCATCGAGGCTTACGCGCCGACCGACAACGTCTCCGAACTGACCGCGCGCATCAATGACGAGGGTTGGGCGACGAGCTTCTCCGAGTGGCTCAAGATCAGCCGCTTGAGCCAGAGCGACCTGGTTCTCGTGTTCTCGGTCGGAGGCGGCAGCCTGGAGAAGAACGTGAGCCCCAACCTGGTGCAGGCGCTCGAGCTCGCTCGCGCCTGCGGTGCGCGCATCGCGGGCGTGGTCGGGCGGGACGGCGGCCACACGGCGCGCGTGGCCCACGCCTGCGTCGTCGTTCCGACGGTGAATCCAGCGGCGGTCACGCCACATACTGAAGCGATGCAGGCCGTGATCTGGCACCTGCTCGTCAGCCATCCCAAGCTGCAGCGCGTCACGGCCAAGTGGGAAGGCGTGGTCTAGAGATCTGGGCTATGCTGTCCGAGCGTGCTCTTCCTGGACAGCTCGGATCCCAAGGAAATCCGGGACATCTTCGCCTGGGGCGTGGTGTCCGGAGTGACCACCAATCCGGCCATCCTGGCGCGTGAAGCGCCCGGCGCCGAGCTCGAGACCACGATCCGACTGGTCTGTGAGGTTTCGCGCGGACACGTCTCGGTCGAGCTCCTGGCCGAGACCGAGAACGAGATGATGGTCGAGGCGGAGCGCTACCACTCGTGGCAGCCCGATCGCATCTGCATCAAGGTGCCGTTCAGCGAAGCCGGCCTGCGCGTGATCCATCGCCTGAGCCAGCGCGGGATCGCCGTCAACGCCACCTGCCTGATGAGCTTCAATCAGGCGTACCTGGCCGCCCTGGCCGGCGCCACCTACGTCAGCATCTTCAGCGGTCGTGTGCGCGACATGGGCTACGACGTGCGACCGATCATCCGCGAGCTCCGCGCCATCATCGACCGCGAGGCGATCTCGAGCCGCATCTTGATCGGGTCGATCCGCCACCTGATGGACGTGAACGAGGCGCTGCAGGACGGCGCGCACATCGTCACGGTCACTCCGCCGATCCTGCGCAAGATGGTGTGGAACCCGCAGACCGAGCGCACGATCCGCGAGTTCAACGACCTCTGGGCCGAGCGCAAGCAGAAGTAGTGCGGCCGTGACACGCTACTTCGTCGTCGGCGGCGCGGGCTTCATCGGCAGCCATCTGGTCGCGCGCCTGGTAGAGCGTGGTCCCGTCACGGTGTTCGACAACATGTCGGTCGGCCGCCGCGAGTTCATCGCCGCGCCCCTGGCCGGAGGACGTTGCGAGCTCGTGGTCGGCGACGCCCTCGACCTGCCTGCCCTGGAGCGCGCCATGTCCGGGCACGACGTCGTCTGCCACCTGGCCGCCAACCCCGAGGCGCGCTGGGGTCTGGAGAATCCGCGGCTCGATCTCGAGCAGGGCACGATCGCGACCTGGAACGTGCTCGAAGCCATGCGCCGCAGCGGTGCGAAGTCGCTCGTCTTCTCGTCGTCGGGTACCGTCTACGGCGACACGGCGGAGCGCTGCGCCGAAGGCGACCTCGGCTCCCTGCCCATTTCGCTGTACGGCGCGAGCAAGTTCGCCGGCGAGGGCCTGATCGGCGCCTTCGTCGAGTGCTTCGGCCTGCGCGCCCACGTCTATCGCTTCGGCAACGTGGTCGGCCCCCGCGGTACTCACGGCGCGGCGCTCGACTTCTTGCGCAAGCTGAAGCAGAGCACACGCGAGCTCGAAGTGCTGGGCGACGGTTCGCAGGCCAAGCCGTACGTCTGGGTCGAGGACTGCGTCGACGGCATCTTGTTCGGTCTCGACCACGCCGGCGAGCGGCTGAACGTCTTCAATATCGCGCCCCCGGACACGACCTCGGTGCGGCGCATCGCCGAGCTCTGCGTGCAGGCGTCGCCGTACCCGAACGCCACCATTCGTTACACGGGCGGTGAACGCGGCTGGCCCGGTGACGTACCCAAGTCGCGGCTCGACCCGGCGAAGCTCGCCGCCCTGGGCTGGACCGTCCGGCACTCGAGTGACCAGGCCGTCGAGCGCGCAGTGAACGCCCTGGTGCGCGAAGTGTTCGAGGGCTGACGTGCAGATCGTGATCCTGGCCGGAGGTCTGGCGACGCGGCTCGGGACCTTGACCGAGCGCGTGCCGAAGTCGCTCTTGCCGGTGGCGGGTAAGCCGTTTCTCGCCTGGCAGCTCGAGCTCGTCGCACGCGCCGGCTTCGATCGTGTGCTGCTGCTCACGGGGCATCTCTCCGCAGCGATCCGCGCGTTCACCGGCGACGGCAGGAGCTTTGGCCTGGAGCTCCGCTGTCTGGACGACGGACCAGAGCTCCTGGGCACCGCCGGAGCTCTACGCCACGCGCTGAGCGAGCTCGAGCAGACGTTTCTGGTCACGTACGGCGACAGCTACCTGCCCTTCGACTACGCGGCGCCGCTGCGGGATCTCCGCGCTCATTCCGACGCACTCGGCACCATGGCCGTATTCGAGAACCAGGGCCGCTGGGACGCGAGCAACACGTGCGTCAGCGGCGAGCTCGTGACGCGCTACGAAAAGGGCTCGCGCGACCCAGAGCTGACCTTCATCGACTACGGCGCCACGGCGCTGCGGCGAGAGCTCATCGCGGCGCTGCCCGAGGGCGAAGCCCTTGGCCTCGACCAGCTCCAGGCAAGGCTCGCTGGCCAGGGCCGCCTGCGCGCCTATCGCGCCCAGGACCGCGTCGACGAGATCGGC
>DATLIL010000406.1:0-4176 GCA_035539475.1 Polyangiaceae bacterium | reverse complement strand
ACGTCCACATGAAGAAGCCGGTCGCGGTCAAGGTGCTGCACCGGGAGATGACGGCCCTGCCCGAGATGGTGGCCCGCTTCGAGCGCGAGGCCGTGGCGGCCGGGCGCATCGAGCACCCCAACGTGGTGACCGCCAGCGACTTTGGACGGCTCGACGACGGCTCCGTCGTCCTGGTGCTCGAGATCGATCGCATGATCGGGCCGTCGGCGCCGCCGCCGTCGAGCCTGCTCAAGCCGCGCGGCGGGAGCACGCCCGACACGCAGGTCGCGCTCGATCCGCCGGCGCCCTCCAGCGCCGTTCGGCCGATAGCGCCCACCGCGGTCGCCAATACGCTCGACGACGCGCCGCGACCGGTCGTGCCCAGCGGTCCCAGCGCCTTGAGCAAGCTCATGGCGTCGCCGTGGCTGCACCGGCAGGTATTGATCGGCCCGAAGCAGCTGCCGGTCTGGACGCTGCTGGCGGGCGCCGTGGGCCTCGTCTTCATCGGCGCGCTCACCACCTTCGCCCTCGCCAGCGACGGCACCAGGCCCACCGCCGGAGCAACGGGCACCGCGTCGGTCCAGGCCCCGGTCGAGGAGGTCGACAAGGAGCGTATGGCCCTCGCCCAGAAGGCGGAGAAGGGTGATCCCACCGCCATCGCCGACCTCGAAGCACGCTCGAAGAACGATCGCACCGCCGAGGAGTGGCGCGCCATCGGTCACGGCTATTGCCAGATCGGGCAGCTGACGACCTGCGTCGAGAAGTACCGGGACGGCGTGACGCGCCGGGTGTCGCTGGCCAAGGACGAGGTGGTGCTCGCCGACGTGCATCGCGCCGCCCTCAGCCTCGACTCGCACCGACCTGCCCTCGAGCTCGCAGCTCTACACCTGTGGGCGCCGGGCGTGGACATCATCTATGACGTCATGACCGAGACGAAGAGCTCGAAAGAGCTCGCCGACGTCAACAAGCGCGCCAAGGAGTTCCTGGAAGACGGCGCCATCCGCGGCAAGGCCAGCCCAGCGCTCAAGCCCACGCTCGATCTCCAGCGCGCGATGAAGAAGCGCGACTGCGGCTCGGTCAAGAAGCTCGTCAGCGCCGTCGGCGAGACCGGCGACGTGCGTGCCGTGCAGTCGCTCGAGCAGCTCAGGGCATCGAGCGGTTGCGGCCTGCTCGGCCTGGGCGACTGCTGGAGTTGCCTGCGCGGAGTGGTGAACGTCGGCGACGCGCTCGATGCCGTGAAGGCTCGGCCGGCGCCGACGTTCGAGGGTTAGGTTCCTAGTACGGCGCGCTCACTCGAGCGCGTCGCTGCAATCGAGCTCGCAGATGGCCTGCACGGCGTCGGTGATGATCTTCTGCTCCGTGCTCGAGAAGCAGGTGCGCCCGCAGCTGTCGGCCAACGCGCACAGCGCAGCCGCTCCCGGGCATTCCCCGCCTACCGTCCACTCCGACACGGTCGCGGCAAGAGGCGCGGCGGCGGCACAGCGTCGGGTAGACAGGAACGTTGCGAAGCGCGCCGGGCTGGGATCGACCCGGTACAGGCCGCTGTACAGGTCGGCGACGAACAGCGTGCGGTTGCCGGAGAACTCGATGTCGTTGAAGCCGGGGCTCGCGCTCAAGAACTCCTGTTTGCTCTGGTTCGCGTTGAAGCGGTAGACCGAGCCCTGCGTGGCGCCGAACAGCACGCCCTTCTCGCCGTACGCGCCGTAGGTCACGCGCCGCATGTACTGGCCGGCGTCGCCCGGATTCGAGACGACGTGGAACAGCGCGTACGACCAGTAGGTCGAGAGCGGATCCACGTTCCCTTCGATGGAAGCGGCCGTCCAGGTGAAGAGGTTGCGGCCGTTGATGCCGGTGGTGTTGGCCACCACCAGGCGGTTGGAGAACGCGCCGAACTCCTCGCCGGTGAAGGTGAGATCGGCGAAGGTGTCCGGGTTGTTCGCCGTGTTACCCATGATCTCGTTGGTGAAGGTGCCCGCGCTGTCCCAGCGCCGCACGCCGTCGCCCGAGGTCGAGCCCGGCGCGTTGCCCGAGTCGGAGCCGAACAGCTGTCCGCCGAGTGATCCGAAGCTGTCGGGCGCGAAGATGAGACCCGAACCGGCGTCCATGCCGTTCGTTTCGAACTGGGTGCCGACGCTCGCCGGCGTGCCGTCGCCCACGTAGTCGACGCCGGGGTCGAGGCGGTAAACCTTGCGGCTGCTCGCCGGATGATCGGGGGCAGGGAAGTCCCACTGCTGGAAGTAGTAGAGCCCGGCAGTGTAGGCGCTGGCCGGCGCCGGGAACGCAATCAGGTTCGGGCGCATGAAATTGAGGGCCAGCGGGTCGAGCGCGCCCGTCACCGGATCCACGAGGTCGATCTGGCCGATGTCGGCGGTGAAAATGTCGGTGCTCACGGCGATCTGGCCACCGAAGTCCCCCGAGACGTCGTGCGCGATGCGCCGTGAGATGTAGTTCGACGCCGAGGCGGGCACACCTGGCAAGCTGCAGCTGAGCAGCGTGACATCGAAGTACGCGTCGAACGGCGGCTTGAGCACCGGCGCCGCCGCCGCGTAGGCGCTGCAGTCCGGATTCACGACGGTCAGCTCGTCGGAGCGTTGCGCGCTGGTTTCAGCGCCAGTCGGCGTCACTTCCTGCTCGTTGCACGCAATTGCGGCCAGCACTGCGGCGATGGCCGCGAGCGCACCTGTTTTCGAAATCATGGACACACCTTCCCGTTGCGGCTCGATTCGCGAGCCGTTGCTTTTTCCCATGTCCCGTCTACTACCTACCCCGACGATCGCGATAGCGGAGCAGCGCGAATGCGTCAACGCGCTCGAGTGTGACGAACCCGTCATGACGCGTTCGTCACGCGCTCGACATCAACATCGCGCCTACTTGTTTGGGCGGCCGGTTAACGCGCGCTCTCGAGTACGCCGTTCAGAGTGCCGTCGGCCAGCGTGAGCTGAGTGCCCTGCGACGCCCCTGACATTTGGAAGAGCTGGTGTCGAAACTCTGCCGAGCTCAGCGTCACCGAGCCTCCCACCAGTGGTGGCACGGCGGTCCCCTGGTAGACGTCGGGGATCTTGCCCTTGATCACGACCTTGGCCAGGATCTCGCTCGGCAGGAAGGCTTCCTGACCCGGCGGGGGCGCGCCCTGGAAGATGGGCTCGAAGGTGAGTGAGTCGCCGATGGTCGGATCACCCTCGTCGATGACGCAGAGCCTGGCGGACGCACCCACGATCTGAGCCAGCCTTCGCTTGAGCCCCGGACTCGTGTCGGCCTGAGTGGCGACCACCTCGCCAGCCTCACAGATCTGCTGGGGCTCCACGAACCAGTCGCCGATGACGGTGCGAAACTGGATCAGCACCGGAAGTGGGGCGTCGAGCTCGATGTCGAGCGCGCCGGCGTAGCTCGCGCCGGGATCGGTGTAGTCCTCTCGATAGAACACGACGTTGCCCGAGATATCGAGATCCACGGCTTCGCTGTCGTCGCCGGCACCGCGATAATCGACGTCGGCCACGACCGTACAGGCGTTCGACGCAAGCGCGGGCACGAGAACGAGAGCCGAAAAGAGCCGGTCCATGCCGAGGCGCACGCGTGAGCATGACACGGCCCAGCGAAGGGCGAAACGCCGTTTCCGGTGCTAGCGTTCGCGCGTGAGCTTTGGCGCAATTCTCCTCCTATCCATCGGCCTCGCGATGGATGCCACAGCGGTAGCAGCGACCCGCGGACTTTCCGCCACGCGCATCGAGCTTCGCAACGTTGCGCTGGTGGCGCTGCTTTTCGGGGGCTTTCAAGCACTGATGCCGCTCATCGGCTGGCTCGTCGGCAGCAGCGTGGGTCCCTGGATCGAGGCCTGGGACCACTGGGTCGCGTTCGTGGTCCTGGGAGCCATCGGCGCGAAGATGCTGTGGGAGGCGCGCAGCCACGATCCGTCGGAGCCGCGCGACGTGCCCGACGCGTTCGCCCCGCGCGCCCTGCTGCTCCTGGCGATTGCCACCAGCATCGACGCCCTGGCGGTGGGCGTGACACTACCGATGCTGGGTGCGCCGCTGCTTCTCTCTCTGGCGACCATCGGCGTGGTCACCGCCGTGCTGTCGAGCCTCGGCCTCTTCGCCGGTCGCCGCTTCGGCGCAGCGCTCGGTCAACGCATGGACGCACTCGGCGGTATCGTGCTCATCGGTCTGGGCACGAAGATCCTGCTCCAGCACCTCGCCGGCG
>DATLIL010000405.1:0-2860 GCA_035539475.1 Polyangiaceae bacterium | reverse complement strand
GTGCGCGCGCTGCTCGGCACCGCCCTCGAGCCCGCACGCGATTTCCCTCCCGACTCGCCGGGCGGTGGCTTCTCCAGCAATCGTGGTGACGCTGCGTCGCAGCTCGGGGTCGAGAAGCTGATGCTCGCGGCCGAGGCGCTGGCGGCGGAGGCGGTGACCAAGCTCGCGACGCTCGCGCCGTGCACGGCGACGACGCCGGATGCGGCGTGCGCGCGCCAGTTCTATACGGACTTCGGGCGCAAGGCGTACCGGCGCAACCTGGACCAGAGCGAGCTCGACGAGCTGGGGCAGCTGTACAGCTGGGGCGAGACGAACGGCGGTGTGTCGCTCGCGTACCAGATCGTGATCGAGCGCGTGCTGCAGTCGCCGCACTTCTTCTATCACGTGGAGCGCACGGGGGCGCCGCTGGCCGGCACGAACATCGCGCCGCTCACCGGTGCGAGCATGGCAGATCGCTTGGCCGCGTTCATCTGGCACAGCTTGCCGGACGTGGCCCTGCTGGACGCGGCGGAGCGCGGTGAGCTCGATACGCCGGCGGGCGTCGCGGCGCAGGCCGAGCGCATGTTGGCGGACGCCAAGGGGCGTGACGGCGTCGTCGAGTTCTTCAATCAGTATCTCGATATCGAGAAGCTGCCGACCACCGAAAAGGGTGGCACTTATCCGGCCTACACGCCGGCCGTGCGCGCCGAGATGTGGAACGAGACCGCGAGCTTCGTGGATTTCGTGCTGCGCCAGGGCGACGCCAAGCTGGAGACCCTGCTCACCTCTCCGCTGGCGATGCCGAGCCCCAACCTGGCGCCGCTGTATGGGATCGCGCCGGGGCCGACCTTCGCGCCCATGGACGCGACCGTGCGCAGCGGCATCCTCACGCACCCCGCCGTGCTGGCCGTGCATGCGCACTCCGATCAGTCGTCGCCCGTGCGGCGCGGCGCGTTCATTCGTGACCGCGTGCTGTGCACGCCGCTGCCGGATCCACCGCCAGACGTGAACGCCAACCCGCCCGTCGTGAGCCCCGACGCCACGACCCGCCAGCGCTTCGAGCAGCACCGCGCCCTGCCCACGTGCGCCAGCTGCCACTCGCTGATCGATCCCGTCGGCTTCGCCTTCGAGCGCTACGATGGCATGGGTATGTACCGGACCATGGACGGCTCCTTGCCGATCGACACGACCGGCGCGCTGACGGGCACGCAAGACATCGACGGCGCGTTTCAGGACGGGGTGGAGCTGACCCGCCGCTTCGCCACCTCGAAGCAGGTGCGTGAGTGCATGGCGACGCAGTGGCTGCGCTACGCCGTCCGGCGCGCCGAAGCCCCCGCCGATGCCTGCAGCCAGGAGCAAATCACCAAGGATTTTCGCGAAAGCGGCGACATGAAACAGCTGGTGCGCGCGGTCGTGCAGAGTGACGCCTTCCGGTACAAGAACAAGGGGACGCCATGAGCGCTCGCAGCAAGGTCCGTCCGGTTCGTAGTCCCGTGGCCTTGAGCTTGCCGCGCATCGGTCGCCGCGCGCTCCTGGGTGCGGGAGCGGGGGCCGCGCTGTTGCCGTTTCTGCCCGTGCTCAACAGTCGCGCGCAAGACGCAGGGCCGCCCAAGCGCATTCTGTTCGTGTTCCAGGACAACGGCACCATCGCCAGTGAATGGAAGCCGACCGGCACCGAGACGAACTTCACGTTCAAGCGCATCTTGGCGCCGCTCGAAGCACACAAGCAGGACCTGCTGCTGCTCTCGGGCCTCGATCTCGAGCCGGAGCCGGGTCCGCCGCACTCCGGCCACCCGCAGCTGTTCACGAACGTGCCGGGCGATCTCGACAAATTCCGCGAGTGCCCGAGCGTGTCGCTCGATCAGTTCATCGCCCAGCAACGTAAAGATCCGACGCGCTTTCCCACGCTCGAGCTGGGCGTGGTGCCGTTCGGCGGTGACGATTTCTACACGCACGAGATCCTGTACCGCGCGCCGTACGAAGCCGTGCCGGTCGAGCCCAGCCCGTACGCGGCGTTCGCACGCATCTTCAATGGTGCGGAGCCGGATTTGCCAGGAAATGCGCTCGTGCGCGCTCGGCATCAAAGCATCTTCAACGGCGTGAAGAGCGATCTCACGCGCTTGCGCGGCGAGCTCGGCACCGAAGATCAGGCCATGCTCGACCGTCACGCCGACGCCATCGCCGAGCTGGAGCGCCGCCTCGTTCAGGGCCCGATGACCGAGAGCTGTGTCGGCCCGACGTTGGCCGCGCCGGTCGACTTCCAAAGCGTCGCCAACTACCGCGAGCTGGCGGAGGCGCAGATGGATGTGATGGTCGCCGCCTTGGCGTGCGACGCGACCCGCGTGGGCACGCTGGTTTGGTCCACTCCGGCCAGCACGCAGACTTTCCCGTGGCTCGGTGATTTCGGCAACAATCACCATCTTCTGTCGCACGACGCCAGCAAGGTAGAGGCGCTGATCCAGATCGACACCTGGTACAGCGAGCAACACGCCAAGCTGATCGCGAAGCTGAAAGCGGTGCCGGAAGCGGGCGGCGGCACGCTCTTCGACAACACCGTCGTCTTCTTTGCCAATCCGCTGGGTGACGGCAACGCGCACCGCAAGGTCGACTTGCCGCTGATGCTGGCCGGCGGCAAATGGGCATTTTCGACGGGGCGTTACCTCGACTTCAAGGGCACGCCCCACGGTCACTTGCTAGTGAGTCTGGCGCACGCGATGGGCGTGGAGGTACAGTCCTTCGGTGCTGCCGATACCGGAACCGGACCGCTCACGGGCCTGGGAGTCTGAGTGAACAGCGCCGCGAGCGTCGCTGTATGCGCCGTACTTACGCTCGCCTTGGCGTGCGGCTCGTCCACGCCTGGTGATTCGATCGGTGCCTCCGG
>DATLIL010000404.1:0-4994 GCA_035539475.1 Polyangiaceae bacterium | reverse complement strand
TGCCGTGAGACGCACGGACTAGAGCTCCACCACCTGTGCGCCTTCGCCCAGGGCGGCGAGCACACGGTCGAAAACATCACCCTGCGCTGTCGCGCCCACAACGCGCTCGCGGCCGAAGAAGATTTCGGCAAGGAGCTCATGGAGCGCGCGAAAGACTCGAGCGAGCACCAGTCCTGGGTGGCTTCGGCGGCGGACGGATAGCCGTCACGTCCCCTCCGGGTGAAAAGGGATTTCAGTCGTTTCCCTCGCGGCCTAAGCTGACGCCGTGGTCCTTTCGCGTTCCTTTCACGTCCTGGTCGCTGTCTCGGCGTTCACTGCCTGCGCGCCCGCCTTGTCGAGCTTTCAGCCGGCACATGTGCCCGAGAAGGGGCATGTCCAGGCCGAGGTGGGCATGGATGTCGCGATCCCGACTGGCTCGATCAAGAAGGCGGTCGACGCTGCCCAGGCGCTGGAGGCGGTGGCAGAGGATCGCATGTTGAGCGAGAGCGAGAAGATCGCGTTGCTCGAGGGCGGAGCCAATCTGGCGAACAATCCACCCGCGGCGATCCCGCACGTGGGCGCGGCCTACGCTCCCTTTCAGCACTGGGAGATCGGTCTGCGTTTTGCTGCGAGCGGTTGGCGGCTCGGCTTGCGCCGGCAGATCCTGGAGCAGAAGGATCACGGAGTGGACCTCACGGTCGGCGTTGGGTTCGGGCGCGCCGCGTTCGAGCCGCCCGTCGACAGCGTGCTCACGTTCGTGGAGATCGACGACTTCGTGCGCTGGACCGTGGATCTGCCGATCGCCGTCGGCAAGCACGCCGACTGGTACCGCTGGTGGGCAGGGCCGCGTCTCCTGTACACGAGTAGCTCACAGGGCATGAGGCTCTTGCTGCCGGGGGAGCCGCTGGAGGTCGCCTCGATCTCCGCCAAAGGCTTCTATGTCGGCGCGCAGGGCGGCGCGGTCTTTGGCTATCGCTGGCTCTTCATCGGGCCGGAGCTCACGCTGGTGCAGCTCATTGCCGACGCCGAGTTGCAGGCGCTCGACCAGAAGGTGACGGTCGAGCTCGACGGTCTCGTGGTTTACCCGGGCCTGGCCATTCTCGGGGAGTTCTGAGTTGAAGCCGAAGTTCTTCCCGACGTTCGAGGATTTCCACGCCTGGCTCGCCGAGCATCACACCCGAGAGAAGGAGCTCCTAGTCGGCTTCCATAAGCGCGGTTCGGGCAAACCCAGCATGACCTGGCCCGAGTCCGTCGACGCGGCGCTGTGTTTTGGCTGGATCGATGGGGTGCGCAAGAGCCTGAACGAGGCCAGCTACACGATCCGCTTCACGCCGCGCAAAGCGCGCAGCCACTGGAGCCTGATCAACTGCGAGAAGGTCGAGGCGTTGAAAAAACGCGGACTGATGCGTCCGGCGGGGCTGCGCGCCTTTGCGGCGCGTTCGCCAGAGCGCACCGGGATGGCTTCCTTCGAGCGCAAGCAGCCAGCCAAGCTGGACTCCACGCAGGAGAAGAAGCTTCGCGCCAACAAGAAGGCGTTCGAGTTCTTTTCAGCGCAGCCACCCTGGTACCAGCGCACAGCCACGCACTGGATAATCAGCGCCAAAAAGCCGGAGACTCGCGAGCGGCGTCTAGCAACACTGATCGAGGATTCCGCGAACGGTCGCACGATCGGGCCGTTGACGCGCCCCGCCAAGTAGCACGCATTGCCTACACCTGCCGCGAGAGTGAGAGTCGCTCGCTCTCGCCGCGGCGCGTCGACCCATTGCGCGACCCCGTGCGAGGCATCAGACTTGAGTTGCGCGTGAGACACATGATTGTTTCTCGCTTACTGAGTCGGGTAGCGTTGGCCGTGGCGTTCGTTCTGCTGGTGGGCAGCGGAGCGGACACCAGTGCGCACGGGCGCGGTCGGTCGGTCGCCAAAGGCATCAGTGGGCTGGCTGGAATTCCGGTGGCCCGGGCTGACGAGGCGCCCGAGGTCGGGCCCGAGCATGCCGCCAGGAGGATAGAGGCGCAGCTTCAGGCAGACCGCCACGACTGCCAGCAGAAGCTCGCGCTCGAGCTCGCCACGCCGAGCTTGCCCGGCATTCCGGAGCTCGACGCCACGCGCGGCCGCCTGCTGCTCTACGCCAAGGCGGAGCCGGTGCAGTTCATCCGCAAGCCGCAGCTCGACCAGAACGTGCCCAAGAATGTGCGCACCCACCGCCACATGCTTTCGAAGACGAGCTCGCCGTGGAGCATGCTGCAGAGGCTCTTGCCGGCGTTCGCCGCGAACCCGGAGTTCGGCCGCGCCGTGCTCCTGCGCGAGGGTTACCTGTACGCCGAGAAGCCCGAGTTCGCCTTCGCCCTGGTCGATCTAGTCTCGGCGCAACTTCTGTTCAACGACAAGGAGATCTGGATCCATCGCGGCGAGCGTGTGCTCCACGCCGAGCGCACGCGCAGCGGGCATTACGCCTACAAGGACGGGTCCGAGAAGGGCAAGCGCGTCCGGCTCTTGCTGTTCGACCGCATCGGCACGGGACCCTTGCCGCCGCCGCTGCACCGTGACTTCCGCGGGCTGCGCGAGCGCCTCGGCTTCGATCGCGCCAAGGTCGTGCACCAGACGGAGTGGAACACGGTAGCGGATCTGCGCTACGGCAGCGTCTGGGTGCGCTCGCTGTTCCTGGCGCAGGGCTCACGCCTCGAAGCGATCTGCGAGGCTCCGAACCCCGAAGCCGTGCCCGTGGTCGCCGAACGCCGCGCCGAGTTCAAGCGTAAGCAACGGGTGCTCGAGCCGCTGCGGCGCGCGATGATCGCCTCGGTCGAGGACGGCCTGCCCTTCGACGAGCCGCGCACCGAATACGGGCAGCAGGACGGCCAGCTGCGCAACGTGTGGCGCCGCGCCTACGAGGCCGGCAAGTCGAGGTTCGAGTTCCAGGACGACGAGTACTACGTGTTCAACGCACGTGGAAAGCCGCTGGTGCCCGAGGTCTGTGTCGACTTCCTGTTCGATACCTTCGACCGCGCCGGCGGAACCTGGTGGCGCGATCGCGGGGAGAAGCGCGAGCGCGTGCTCGGCAAGTTCGACTTCGCGGCGCAGACCAAGCTCGACCTGCGCAAGGCCACCAGCATCGTGGAGCTGGCCGAGAGCAGACCGGACTGGCTGGAGATGCACCAGCTGCCCGAGCGCGAACGCATCCCGTTCAAATACGGCCAGCAGCTCTCCGACTACCTGATCGCGAACGCCGACCATTTCCAGGTCGGTGACATCGTGCTGATCCGCGGCTACGCCCCCTGGGACAAACCGTGGAAGCCGAAGATCATGCACTTCCACTCGTTCTTCCTGTACGAGACCGATCCCCTGACCGGCATGCCCTTCGCGCTGGCGGGTAACCCCGGTCACCCGCTGCTGCAGACCTGGCAGTTCGAGGCCTTCCGCACGCCCGAGCGCAGCATCTGGTATCGCGTCAGGCCCAAGGTCGCGTGGCTCGAGCAGGTGGTCCACCCCGCCAAGGACGAAGTCGAGGCTGCCGTGCCGCTGACCTCCGAGCCCGGCGGCTGAGGGTTCGGCAACTACTGCGTCAGGAACCAGCGCACGCCGCGGCGCACTTCGAAGTGGAAGTGGTCGTCGTGACGGCGATCGTAGTGCGGACCGAGCAGCAGATTGAAGGAGCGCTCGCGATCGAGGGCGCAGAGAAAGCCGCGCAGATCGGCGGCCTTGCCGAGCCCGAATGGTTTAGAGCCTTCGCCGCAGCTGTCCGAACCGACGCCGTCACCGGCGAAGTCACGGCGGACGTTGAGCACCTCGCCGTCCCAGCGCACGAGCTCGACGATGTCGATCGCGACGCCGCCGAGGTGCCCCTGCACTCGGCCGCGAGCCCAGCCGCGGCGTTGAATGCTGTTGTAACGCACGATCTCGATGCCGCGTTCGGCGGCCACCTTGCTGAGATCGTCCAGCGCGAGCAGCAGCCGGCAGTCGAGCAGCGGCAACGCCGTGACGTCGCGCGCGAACTCGAAGCGCACGCCGTGTAGCGTCCCGGTCAAGTGCACCGGCGTGTCGATGGTGCCGTGTTTGGGGCCGAGCGTGAACGGGAGCTCCCTTTTCTCGAGCTCGCTCAGGCACTCGCGCGGCTCGAGGTTGGCGTAGAGCACGGCCGGCAGCTGCTCGGCCTGCGGCGGAAAGACGACCAGCGGATTATGGCGCGCGCCGCCCTCGTGCGAGACGAGCAGCAGGCCCAGGGCCACGAGCAGGCCGGGAAATGAGCGCAATAACCGCAAGGCGGCGCAGTATGCCCGCTGGCCGGTCGAAGGCCAAGCCTGCCGGGTAAAGCGTCGAAGAGACGAGAGGTTACGGGCTCATTGCCCGCGTTCCTTCATGCCCTGCTCCAGGAAGATCAGGGTGTCCTGGATGTCCGCGATGCGCTCCCTGGAGCGGGCCACGGCTTCGGCGTAGGCGCTGTCATCACCCGCACGGGTGATAAAGGCCCGATACAGCTCGACCGCCCTCTCGAGCTCGGCCACCACGCGCTCGTCAGCGGCGTTGTCGCTATCGACTGGCGCCGCGCTCGCGGTGATCGATTCGTCATGCTCCGCGGCCTCTGCTGGTACCGATACCGCTCGAGCCGTAGGAGCTTTTGATGTCGCGCTCGCGTGGCCACACGCTGCCAGTAATCCTGCGCCGATCACGATCAGTGCCTTGGTCATGTCTCCTCCTGCAGCAGCTGAAGACACCGCTGTGCGTCCGGCCCTTGGCGTGTTGGCGGAAGATTGTCGTGGCACGGTGGCTGAGCCGTATTTCGAGTGAGCCGCATTGAAGGGCTCAGGACACACGTCTTTCGCATGAACAACACGCGCTGCACCCTGGGGCTGTTGCTGCTTGGTTTGTCCTGTAGCCTCGCCGAGGAACCGGCGCCGAGCGTTGGAAACGCCGGTTCGGGGAACGGTTCCGGAGCTGGGCCCAGCGCCGGAGGCTCGTCGGGATCGGCGGCAGGCGGCAGCGCCGGCACGGGCCTGGGGGGAAGCGCCGGCTGCGTGGAGCC
>DATLIL010000403.1:0-3966 GCA_035539475.1 Polyangiaceae bacterium | reverse complement strand
GCCCCCGGCGCCCCCGCCCCCGGTGGCAGTGCCTGCTGCGCCGGCGGAGCCGCCTGACGCGCTCACACCGCCGCTGCCCGCCGTACTCGTTCCACCAGCGCCCCCGGTTTGATTACCCCCCGTAGACGGCGGCGGAGTCACCGGAGCTTCCGGCGTACTGGAACAAGCCAACGTCAGCAGAAAACAAAGCGGACCGGGGCGCAACGTCACAAGGGATTGTGTCCTCGGACGCGGCCCAGATCGTCAAAAAAAGTGAGCTACTTGAGCTCGGCGGCGACGATGCGAGCAGCCCTGATGCTGAGCCGGCCGCGTTCGAGCCAGCGCTCGAGGGCCGGCTCGACGGCGAGGTCGTGCTTCACCGACAGGTACGACGGCAGATAGACGATCTCGCGCGCCAGGCCACCGCCGCGATGCACGCGCGCAGCCAGGTCGAGCGCGAGCTCGAGCGTGGCACCGAGCTCGACGAGCTCGTCACTGGTGTCACGGAAGTTTGCGCCGCGACGCACGCTGAGCGCGGCGATGTGACGCAGGCCGAGCTCACGCTTGCGATCCTCGTCGAGCAGGCGGGCGCGTTCCTCCACCAGGAGCGCGCGGCCTTCTTCGGTCTCCGAGCTCTTGGCCGAACCGACGGCGAGCAAGCCAAACGTGCTCTTGCGCGCTCGCGCACGCGGCAAGGCGTGACCGAGCGTCTCGTGAACGACCACGCGCTCGGCTTGCTTGGCGGTGAGCCAGACGCGCGGACGGATACCGATGAAGCCTTCGCCCACGGTGGCAACCGCCGACTGGGGCCTCACCTCGACGCGCACGGACAGACCGAGCTCGGCCACGCGGCGCCTCATGAGAGAGACCAGGCTGGAAGTGTCGCTCGCGTCGTCGGTGGCGTGGAGCGGCTCCTCGGTCTTGGCGATCGAGAGCGAAGCGTAGCCGCGGGCTAGCGCCGCTGCCTGCGCCCCGTCGTCACCGGGCGGCATCGGGAAACGCTGCGCCGCCAGGACCGCGAACTCGGGCTGGCCGATGTTCTGCGCCAGCCGCGCGTCGAACTCGAGCTCACGCGCGCGCTCGACGTAGAGGTCGAAGAGCGGGCTGCGGCCCTCATGGCGCTCAGCGGCGGCGGTGAGCTCCGCCCTGAGCTCGCCGAGCTCGGGCACGGGCTGGTAGACGAAGTTCGGCACGAGCTTGCGGCCCTTGCGCCAGGCCTCGAGCACTCGCGCCAGCTCGATCGCGCCGTCCTTGGGAGTGGCGCGGTCGATCAGCATGACCATCTGTTCGGCGCGCTTGAGCAGCGCGTCGATGGCCGAAAACTCGGAATAGTCCGGAACCGGGCTGGCTGAGTACATCATAGCTTGTTGGCGGCGATGTTCGCGAGCTCGCTGCGCTCGCCCTTGCTGAGCACGATATGGCCGACCAGCTGCTCGCCGCGCAGCCGATCCGCGGTCACCGTCAGACCGTTGGTGGAGGCATCCACGTAGGGGTTGTCGATCTGGAAGGGATCGCCGGTGAGCACGATCTTGGTTCCTTCTCCGCAGCGCGTGATGACGGTCTTCACCTCGTGCGGAGTCAGGTTCTGCGCCTCGTCCACGATCACGTACTGCCCGGGCAGGCTGCGACCGCGGATGTAGGTGAGCGGCTCGACCTGGAGCTGCCCGCTCGCGAACAGCTCTTCGTAGCCGCGGACGCCCCGCCGCTTGCCGCCACCAGACACCATGAGAAACTCGAGGTTGTCGTAGATGGGCTGCATCCAGGGTGAGAGCTTCTGGTCGAGGTCACCGGGCAAGAAGCCGATGTCGCGACCGAGCGGCATCACCGGTCGACTGACCAGCAGCCGCGCGAAGTGACCCTCTTCGACCGTGCGTCGCATGCCGGCTGCGAGCGCCAGCATCGTCTTGCCGGTGCCGGCCTTGCCGAGCAGCGTGACGAGGCGCACCGAGTCGTCCAGCAAGAGGTCGAGCGCGAAGGCCTGCTCCCGGTTACGGGGCTTGATGCCGAAGATGGGATCGCGAGGCGTCTTCAGCGCGCGGATTTCGCCCGTGTCCGCGCGATAGCGGCCGAGCGCAGTGCGCGTGCGCTGGCCGTCGTCGCGCAGCATGACCGAGACGTTGCCGTAGAGCGGTTCACCCTGCGGCGCGGGCAAGCTGCCCTGCTCGAAGAACTTGTCGAGATCGCTCGCCGGCACGGCCAGCTCGACGATGCCGGTTTCGAGGTGCTCGGCGTCGACCGCCTGGTTTTCGTAGGTTTCGGACCTCAGACCCAGCGCATCGGCTCGGATGCGGAGGTTGACGTCCATGGTCACGAAAATGGTGGGCTTTTCTGGCGAGGCGTCGCGTAGCTCCAGCGCCGTGGCCAGGATCGCGTGGTCACCCGAGGCCGGGTTCAGCGCGATCTTCAGCTCCGGCCGCTTCTCGGGCACGTGCACGCGTAGCGAGCCGCCGTCGCCGATCTTCACGCCCTTGGACAGGGAGCCTCCCCTGGTCCGGTGCGCATCGAGCAGCCGGGTGACCGTACGTGCGTTCCGACCGCGTTCGTTCGCGTCGCGCTTGAACTGATCGATCTCCTCGATCACGTAGATCGGGAGGATCAGGTCGTTGTCCTCGAACTTTGAGATCGCTGACGGGTCGTGGAGCAGAACGTTCGTGTCGAGGACGTAGTTTTTCTTCATCGCGGCGCGTGCCCCGGGGCTTTCCAACCCTCGCGGCCGTAAGGAACCGCGCAGCGGATAGCGCCACGCCGGGCCCTCGGCAATCTCGAAACGGAAGCGGCCAGCAAATCTCGGTATTTTCAGCCACTCTCGGCCGGCCCATGGGCCAATTCCGGACTTCCGGACGGTTGACGCCGGCGCCCGTCAGGGCTGCTGTGGCGGGGTGATTCGCCCACTCAGCGCTCTCACGGTCTGCGGCATTTTGCTCGGCTGCTCGGGCACCACGTCCACCGGGGCTCCTCCCCCCCCGCCCCGCCAGGGCCTTCCGACCGCTCCGCCGACGGTCAGTGCCGAGACGCCGGCGCCGGAGAAGAAGGAGTGCAGCTGCCGTCTCAAGCTGAAGCCTTCACCGGCGTCAGCCGAGCAGCCCAAGCCGATCAGCGGCGACCTGCCGAAGGGCCCGTTCGATCTCGAGCGTCGCTCGGCGTGCACCACCCCGGTCTGCAAGCTCGACGGCTTCGTACCCGACGCCGCGTTCTTGCAGACGACGCACGAAGGCAAACCAGCGCAGGGCGCCGTGTGGCTCGAGACCATCGCAGACGGCAGCGCGGTCGAGCTGCCGAGCGCCGACGAGATTGATGCCGTGGCGCTCGTGCTCGAAGGCAGCGCTGAATTTGGAGCCGGCGAAGCGAAGAAGACGGCGAAGTCAGAGCCGCTGGGGACATGGCAGGCGCTGAAGGTGCCGGGCTCGGGCTACTTCATCAGGGCCCGCGGCGGCCGCACCAGCGTGCTGATGGGCGTGACGGCGCGCACGGGCACGCTCGCCGACGCCGTGAAGGTCGCGCAGCAAAAGAAGAAGCCGGCTTCGACGAGCCGGGCCTTCGAAGTGGGTGACCTCAACACCAAGACCAAGTTGACGTGGGGTGGCGGCGCCTACCACGCGCGCATCGCTTTCGGCACGGAGGACACGAACGCCAGCCTCACCTTGATCCAGGCGGGTGCCAACGGAACCATCGCCGAGAACAGCCACGACAAGGAGTGGGAGCACATCGCGATCCTGCGCGGCAGCGGCGACATGCTGCTCGGCAACTCGAAGTACCCCGTGCGCGACGGCGCCATGTTCCAGGTGCCGCCGGGCGTCGTCCACGGCTTTCAAGGCGGCGGCCAGGAGCTCGCTGCCGTCCTCGTCTTCTCGCCGTCGGGTCCGGAAGGGCGCTTCTTCCAGCTCGGCAGCGGCAAGTAGAGCTAAGGTTCGGCCGAGTGAGCGTTCGTTCGCGCCTCTGGCCGGCGGCAGCTTCGGTCGCCTACGTCTGCTTCGCAGCAGCGCAGGC
>DATLIL010000402.1:0-12194 GCA_035539475.1 Polyangiaceae bacterium | reverse complement strand
CGTGTAACACCTGCGTCAAGATCCGTTCGCAGCGCACCAACAACTACCTGTTGCTCGACGCGACCAACAAGGTAATTCCGGGCGCGACTCAGGCTCAGGCGCAGATCTTCGAAAAGGTTCCCGCCGGAGCCGGGTTCAAGTTCAAGAGCAGCGCTGGCAGCTACCTGCGCGTCGTGAACAACGACCTGACGCTCGACACGACCGACGCCAACGCGTTGGCATTCACCGAGTACGACTGCTCGAGCGCCGGGCTCTATCCAGGCGGCAAGGGCTACGCCTCACCAACCGGCACGGCGCCGCACTGGAAGGCCACGACCACCAACGGCGCGATCAAGAGCGGCGACGGGGGCAATGGTGCTAGCTGCGTGGCGGGCGACGCCACGTCGTGGGAACGCTTTTATCCCGAAACGGTGACGTGCGGTTCGAGCGGCCCGGTATGCGGCGACGGTACCTGCAACGGCACGGAGACGTGCAGCACGTGCAGCGCCGACTGCGGCAGCTGCAGCAGCACGGGTTGCTTCAAGATCCGCTCGCAGCGCACGAACAACTATCTGGTGCTGGACGCCGCCAACAAGGTCGTTCCCGGCGGGACGCAGGCGCAGGCACAGGTCTTCGAAAAGACGGCATCGGGCTCCGGTTTCACTTTCCGCGGCAGCTCCGGTAGCTACGCGCGGCTCGTGGGCAACGACCTGACCGTCGACGCGACGTCGTCCGGCGCGGTGGTGTTCACGGAGTACGACTGCTCCAGCGCCGGTGTGTATCCGAACGGCAAGGGCTATTCGTCGCCGACCGGTGCGGCACCGCACTGGAAAGCGACCACCACCAACGGACCGATCCAGAGCGGTGACGGCGGCAACGGCGCGAGCTGCGTGGCCGGTGACGCCACGGCGTGGGAGCGCTTTTACCTGGAGTCGACGACCTGCGGCAGCACCGGCCCCGTCTGCGGTGACGGCAGCTGCAACGGCACGGAGACGTGCAGCACGTGCTCCGCTGACTGTGGCACCTGCTCGAGCGGCTCTTGCTTCACGATTCGCTCGCAGCGCACGAACAACTACCTGGTGCTGGACGCCACCAGCAAGGTCGTGCCCGGTGGAACCCTGGCCCAGGCGCAGATCTTCGAGAAGGTCGCGTCCGGCTCCGGCTTCAAGTTCAAGGGCAGCTCGGGCAACTACCTGCGCGTCGTGAACAACGACCTCACGGTCGATACGACCTCGTCGAGCGCTGTGGTCTTCAACGAGCAGGATTGCTCGAGCGGCGGGCTCTACCCCGGCGGTAAGGGGTATTCGTCGCCGACCGGCGCGGCGCCGTACTGGAAGGCGACCACCACCAATGGCGCGATCAAGAGCGGCGACGGCGGCAACGGCGCGAGCTGCGCCGCGGGCAGCGGCACCTCGTGGGAGCGTTTCTACCTCGAGTCAGCGACGTGCTCGGGCACGGGCCCGGTTTGCGGCGACGCGAGCTGCAACGGCAGCGAGACGTGCGGCAGCTGTCCCGGTGACTGCGGCACGTGCAGCGCGACGCCGGCCAAGCTCACGCTGACTCACGTGAGCAACAGCGGCGGCTGGACCAGCGTCGCCGGCCTCACCGACGGCAATCTCACCGACAAGGTCTCGACCGCCACGACGCCGAACTGCGTCACCTACAACCTCGGCGGTACCTTCACCGTGACCTCGGCGCGCCTGCTCGAGGACAACGCCGGAGCCTGGCACACCGATACGTGGAAGGTGCAGGTCGACACTGGCGCCGGCTTCGTCGACGCTTTCGCGTACACCAGCACCCCGAACGCGATGCCCAGCTGGAACACGGTGGATTTCGCCGACGTGTCCGGCGTTACGCGCGTGAACGTGTGTGTCGAGAACACCGGCGCCCCGGTGGAGCTCGCCGAGATCGAGGCCTGGGGTTACGCGGCCGCAGGAGCGGTGTGCGGCGATCGCAGCTGCAGCGGCAGCGAGACTTGCTCGACTTGCCCCTGGGATTGCGACACCTGCGCCAGTAGCCAGCTGGGGCTCGATTCACGCCCGTCGAACACAGCGTGCGTGGCCGGCGACGGCTCGGTCTCGCCGCCGTTCCTGCTCAGCGACAGCCCTTGCATCGCCAGCGTGGCGAACCCGCCTGTCTACGCTTCGGGTGTGATCCCGTACTCGATCAACGAGCCCTTCTGGTCGGACAGCGCCGTCAAGACGCGCTTCTTCGCCCTGCCCAACGGCAGCACCTTCAACGTGAAGAGCGACGGCGACTTCGAGATGCCGCCGGGTGCCGTCACGATCAAGACCTTCCAGTGGCAGGGCCAGTACTTCGAGACGCGCTTCTTCGTCCGCTTCAGCACGGGCAGCTACGGCGCGTGGACCTACCTGTGGAACGACACGCAGGACGAAGCCTTTCTGGTCGATTCGATCGACGGCGACTCGAAGACTCTACCGGGCGGCCACGTCTGGAACTACCCGACCGAGTCGCAGTGCTTCCAGTGTCACACCAGCGCGGCTGGCTTCGGTCTCGGCCTGGAGACGCGCCAGATCAACATGAGCCAGGTCTATGCGGCGACCGGTCGCAACAGCAACCAGTTCGACACGCTGAACGGCATAGGCATGCTGAGCGGCAACCTGACCAGCCTGCCGCCGCTGCCGGCTCACGCCCAGACGGCGGCCTCGCTGCAGATGCGCGCGGATGCGTACCTGCACGTCAACTGCTCGAACTGCCACCGCCCTGGCGGCACTGGCTACGGCACGGGCGACTACCGCTTCGACACGCTGCTTGCGAGCAAGAACATCTGCAACCAGCAGTCGATCCTCAGCGCCTACCCGGGTCTCGATCTGATCGAGCCCGGCGTCCACGACCAGTCCGTGGTCTGGCTACGCATGAGCCAGCGCACGCAGAACTACATGCCGCCGATCGCCAGCAAGCTGGCCGACGCGGAGGGTGCGAGCCTGCTCCAGCAGTGGATCGACGGCCTGAGCGGCTGTCCCTAAATCGACGGTCGCATTCGCGACCGCCCGATTTAGTCTTGTTCGTGGGGGCGGCACGCGCCGCCCCCCTCGGCGACGAACGGGGTCGAGCGTTCGGTCACCTATCGGTTGAACAGGCCCAGGATATTGCCGTCCGGGTCCTTGAACCAGGCGCACTTCATGTCGCCCTCGACGTGAACGTCACCCTCGTACTTGCCGGCAGGAAGGTCGTAGTGCTCGAAGCTCACGCCCTTCTTCTTGAGGGCGCCCACCTCGGCCGCGACGTCGTTCACCGCCCACGTAACCGCCGTGGCCTTGTTGGTCCCGGCGTAGTCCGAGCGATAGACGTTGATCGTGGAGTTCCCGCTCTTGTAGACGACGGCCTCCTCGCCCTCGGTGTGGACGGGCTTCAGGCCGAGGGTGCTCTCATAGAACTTCCTGGCGACGGTTAGATCCTTGACGGCAAGGTTGGCGCTGGCATCCGTGTTGGCGAGCATGGCGGGTGTCCTTTCGTTGGACGTCGATTCTCAAGTCGCGTGCAAGCCTCGGACCGCGCGGCGATTCGCCACGGTTGGTCACGACCGTTTCCGGTCGAGCAGCGTGACCGCGGCGACCAGCACCGAGGCGGGCTGAAGCGCCAGACAGGCGAGGGCGACGTCGAGACCATATCTGGCGGCGACGAGCCCAGCGAGCAGCGGCAGCGCGATCTCCACCGCGAAGAAGACTTGAGCCGCGGCGTTGACGAGACCCGGCCGGCCCGGCACGGCCTCGTAGGCGGCGGCCTGGATCAGGGCGAAGTGCGGCGCGGCGCTCGCACCGAGCAGCGCGAGCGCCCCCAGCGCCTCGAGCGGCGTGCGCACGACCAGGACGAGCGCAAGTGCCGCCATGCTCGCGCCTGTGGCGATGATCAGCACAGGGCGGGCCGAGAGCTTTTGAACCAGCGCGTCCGTGGCGGCAGCTCCTGCCAGCGACCCGAGCGCGAATGCCGTCAGGCTGGCCGCCGTCAGGGCCTCGCTGGCGCCGAGATCGCGCGTCATGCGCAGCGCAGCCAGCGCCACGGCGATCTCGTCGAGCAGCGAGCAGAGCTCGGCCACGAGCAGCAGCGCCCAAAGCCGCGGCTGCCCGAGCGCCTGGCGCCAGCTTTCGTGTGCTTCGACGGGCTCGGGCTCCGACAGCGTTTCCGACGGGCGGGTGACCAGCACCTGGACGAGCAGGAGCGCGGCCACGGCGAGCAGCCCGCCGCGGTAGGTGCCGCCGCAAAGGAGCACGGCGCCCACGAGCAGGGGAGCCAGCACGTCTCCCGCTGCGGCGAACGTCGTCCAGCGCGTCATCGCGCGGTCCGCGTTGCCTCCGAACACGCTGACGAGCTCGCCCTGAGCGCTGGCACAGGCCACGCCGCTCGCCGCGCCCGCCAGACCAAGTCCTAGCCCGAGCAACCAGGGTCGGTCTGCCAGGGCAGAGACGCCGAGCGCCACCGCGAGCACGAACAGCGCGAGCCGAAGCACCCTTCGCCGTCCGGCACGGTCCGAGAGCAGCGCGAGCGGGGTCTCGATCGCCGTCGCCAGCAAGACCGGCAATGCAAACACCCAGAGCGCGTAGCCCGCGTGCCCGAGTGATTGAGCGTCTTCGATGCCAGGCGCGGCCACCACGACGACACCGCTGGCGAGCTCGTCGTACAGGCCGACGATCGCCAGGGCAGCCGTCAAACGAAACGATCAGATCCGTTCGGTGAAGTGCATTGCAGCCAAAGAATAGAGCCGACGCTGGGCAGCGGCAAGGCCCGTCACGGCTCGAGGACCTCGCCTTCACGCAGCGCGACGATGTTGCTGGCCTCGGTATCGAAGCCGTCGGCGTAATGGATCAGGCGCATTTTCGCGCGCAGCTCCGCCGGCAGCGCCGCCAGGGCGCTGTAGGGCGTGTGGGCGGGCCCGAAGTTGGTTTCGTGGATGATGAGATCCGCGGGCTCGAGAAAGGCAATCAGCTCGGGATCGAAGGCGGTGTCGGCGGAGTAGCCCAGCGTGCGACCTCCGGCCTCCACGAGCAGAGCGCTCGTCGGTACGTGGTGCAGTGTGCGGCGCGAGCGCACGCGAAAGGGCCCCACACTGATCTGCTCCGACCAGCTCAGCGGCACGTGCTCGAAATAGTCGTCGAAGCCGAGCGTGTTGAAGCGCTGGCCGTCCCAGAGTGTGCTCATGCTGGCCTTCAGGCGCTCGTCCCAGATCAGCGCGCGCACCTCCGGCGACGTCACGAGGTTGACGCGCTTGCCCTCGGCGAAGTGCTTGTAGAAGGCCACGCCCTCGAGCCCGTTCATGTGATCGCCGTGCACGTGAGTGATGAGCACGTGGTCGATCGCCGAGAGGGGCAGGGAACGGCCCGCCACCTCTCCCGCCGCGCGCAGCGCCGAGCGGTAGCGATCAGGGCAATCGACGGCGAGCTGAAAACCGTCGAAGGAGAGCAAGAGCGCGGCGGTGTGATGCCGCTCCGTGAAAGTATCTCCGGCGCCGATCACGGCGACCTCGAACCTAGCCATGGCCTACCTCCTCCGCGGGTTGGGGCGAGAGCCGCTGGCGCAGCATGGCGCTGACCTCCGGCGCGCAGTAGCGAGTGAGATCCGCACCCTCCAGGGCGAGCTCCTTGAGCCTGCTCGAGCTGACCTCCGAGAGCTCCGGTTGCGCCGGCACGAACACCGTCTCTATTTCGGGCGCGAGCTCGTGGTTCAGGTGGGCGAGCGCGATTTCGGCGTCGGTGTCCGTGGCTCCGCGCACGCCACGGATCAGGTAGCGGGCTCCCTGACTGCGGGCCAGATCCACAACAAAGCTCATGGTCGAGGTCGCGCTCACGTTGGGAAAGCCGAGCACACTGGCCTCGATCAGCTGGATCCGCTCCTCCACGCTGAACAGTGGCTGCTTCCGGGGGTTCACCGCCACGACCACGAGCAACCTGTCGAACAGGCGGGCGCCACGCTCGACCACCGAGAGGTGGCCAAGTGTGATCGGGTCGAACGTGCCCGCGTAGACGGCTATGCGCATGCGGTCGCTCCCTTTCCATGCAGAGCGGCGAGCTCGGCGCTGCTGGGGAACTTGCGCCAGACCAGCAGCAACGCCGCGGCCGAGGCCAGCGCCGCCAAGAAGAAGTGACCAGCGTAACCGAGGAGCTCTGCGCTGTAGCCGCCGACCGCAGACGCGGCGCCGGTGGCGATCACGACGGCGCTCGCCTGCACCGTGTAGTCGGTGGCGCTGCTCTCGCGTGAGCTCCAGTCCATCATGCAGGTGAAGAGCGCCGCCGTGGCCATGCCGCCAACGAAGTGCTCGCTGCCGCAGAGCACGTAGAGCGCCGCCATTCCGGGCTTCGCCAGCGCCAGGTAAGCAAAGCTGGCAACGGCGGCCGTCTGAAGCACTCCAAACCCCAGCAGCGCCGTGCGGCGCCCCAGGCGGTTGACGAGCGCGCCGCCGCACACTGCTCCGGCCATGCCTGCGACGAATCCCACCGTTCCGAGCAGCCAGCCGATGTCCGACAAGCTCAGCCCAGCGTCCACCAGCAGGGGGCGCAGCATGGCGCCGCCGAACGCGTCGCCGGCCTTGTAGGCCATGATCAGCGCCAGCAGTCGCAACGCCCCGGGGCGGCGCAGAAAATGGAGGCTGGTCCCTGACACTTCGCGGTGAGCGGAAGGCGCCTCGCGGGTCGCGAGCAGGGGCACCGTGGCCAGCGCGGTGAGCGCCGCCATCGAAGCGAAGGTGCCGCTCATGCCGAGCCGCTCGTGGAGGATGAGGAGCACGCCGCCGCCCACGATCATCCCGACGCGGTAGCCTGCGACCTGGACTCCGTTGGCGAGACCTCGTTCCGGCGGCGCGAGCATGTCGACGGCCAGGCCGTCCGTTGCGATGTCTTGCGTGGCCGCGATCAGGTTGAGCACGAAGACAGCGCAGAGGAGCAGGGGCAGGGCGCTGGTCACGGAGCTCGACGCGAGAGCCGCCAGGACGAGGACGGCAACGACCTGCAGTGGCAGGATCCACGACTTGCGGCGGCCCACACGCTGGCTGGAGTAGCGATCGACGACCGGGGCCCACAGAAACTTGAGCGCCCAGGGCACGGCCAGCAGTGAGGTCAGACCGATTTCACCGAGCGTGGCGCCCTGGTTACGCAGGATCACCGGCAGGGCCTGGGTGAAGAAACCAAACGGTAGCCCTTGTGTGAAGTAGAGGGAGCCGAGCAAACCGAGCTTGGCCGGAGTGTTCACGTGCGCCTCCCGAGCAAGCCGCCGACCATGAGGCGGGTGGACGCGGCGGCGGAGCCTTTCGGAATGACGCTGCGCGCGCTGGCGGCGAGCACGAAGTAACCCTGGATCGTGGCCACGATCGCGCTGGCCGCGGCCCTGATCGATTCGCACTCGAAGACGCCCTGGTCGACGCCGCGGCGGATGATGGTGGCCGCGCGCTCCGCCGTGGCCTCCAGCGCGCTTTCGAACGGCGCGCGCACCTTGGGCTCGCGCAGGGCCTCGCCGCTGAGCAGGATCCAGCAGGCGAGCGCCTGAGCGTCGGCGTCCGCGCCACGGCCGAGGTGAAAATCGATGAACGCGTCGAGCTCTCGTCCCGCGTCGCCGCCGGCTTGATCGAGGCGCCGCTCGAGGCCCGCGCCGTGTCGAGCCACGAGATCGTCGAGCGCGGCGAGCAGGATCTCCTGCTTGCTCTTGAAGTGGTAGTGCACGAGGCCCGGCGTCAGACGCGCGGCTTTGGCAATGTCGGCCACCGACGAGCGGTCGTACCCGCGCTTGGACATGACCCGGACCAGGGCAGCCGTGATCTCCTTGCGGCGTTGCTCGGTATTGGATGGGCGGGCCATGGTTTATAAGTTGGTTAACCAACCAATTAACACGGCGGAACCCCGTCGTCGACCCAGGCTCACCAAAGAAATGCTTGACGATGCGAACGTTCGTTCTATTTTTGTCGGGTGAGCAAGGGCGAGACCACGCGCCAGGCGATCCTCGATCGAGCCACCGAGCTCGCCAGCAAGCTCGGGCTCGAAGGCCTCACCATCGGGACCCTGGCCACCGATCTCGGCCTGTCGAAGAGCGGCTTGTTCGCCCACTTCAAGTCGAAGGAGGCGCTGCAGGTGCAGGTGCTCGAGCACATCGAGGCGCGCTTCGTCGAGCTCGCCATCAAGCCGGCGCTGAAGGCTCCGCGCGGTGAGCCGCGCTTGCGCGCGCTCTTCGACAACATCCTGGCCTGGCCCAAGCGTCACGAATTGCCCGGCGGATGCCCGCTGATCGCAGCGGCGAGCGAGCTCGACGATCGGCCTGGGCCGGCGCGTGACCTGCTCGTGCGACAGCAGCGCGACTGGCTCGACACCATCGCCACCGTGGTGCGCAGCGGACTATCCGAGAGGCAGTTTCACGCGGACGTCGATCCGGAGCAGATCGCTTTCGAGCTCTACGGGATCGAGTTCGCCTACCACCACGCGTATCGGTTGCTCGCGGATCCGAACGCCGAGAAGCGCGCGCGGCAGGCCTTCGAGGCGCTCCTCGAGCGCTGTCGGTCCAAGTAACAGGAAGCTCGTCGGAGACGGAAGTCATGGTTTCAGAAAATAGCACGAACGTTCGATCATCAGTGATGCGGTCGGGGTTTGCGGTGCTCCAGAGACTGGCGCCGGGTCTGGCGGGGCACGCCGCGGGCCGCCTCTTCCTGCGCACACCAGCGAGGCCGGCGTCGACCGGAGGCAGCGGCGTGATGGAGAGCGCGACGCGCTTCGAGCTCACGTTCGAGCGCCGGCCGATTGCAGGCTGGCAGTGGGGCGACCGCGGGCCCACCGTTCTCCTGGTTCATGGCTGGGGCGGCAGGGCCAGTCAGCTTCGACACTTCGTCGCTCCGTTGCGAGCGAGCGGATATCGCGTGCTCACCTTCGACGCTCCCGGGCACGGAGCCTCGCCGGGCAACGAGCTCTCGCTGCCGACCTTTGCTCGAGCGCTCTGCCAGGTGGCGACGGAGCAAGGGCCCGTCGAGGCGCTGGTCGCGCATAGCTTTGGCGCGGCTGCGAGCGCCGTGGCGATCGCGGACGGCCTCAAGCCTGCGCGAGCGGTGTTCATCGGGCCACCTTCGAACGAGCTGCGCTGGTTCGAGCTCTTCAGCGAAGAACTCGCGTTGTCGGCAGCAACGAGGCAGCTCGCCAAGTCCGCGATCGAGGCGCGGGTGGGCGCGCGGTTCGAGCACTTCAGCGCCGAGGCCCTCGGTAAACGTGTCGACGTGCCCCTGCTCGTGCTGCACGACCGGCTGGACCGCGAGGTACCATGGGAAGACGGCGAGAGGATCGCCCGGACGGTGCCGGGCGCCGCGCTGGTGACGACCACGGGGCTCGGACATCGCCGGATCTTGCGCAGCGCCCAGGTGATCGAGAGCGTGCTGAAGTTCCTGGCCGGCGGCGCCCCCGCAGAGGAGCTGGCCACGGGCTGCCGTCGCTGCGGTGCCGCGCTGGTGGAGACCTGGGCGGCGGAGAGTGAGCTTTGCATGAGCTGCGAGCTCTCGGCCGAGCTTGCCCATCGCGAGCTGCGCTGGGACGAGGCAGCGGCCTAGGCACGACGTGTGCAGCACCGGCGGCAGGAGGCACCATGGCCCAACAAGCCGTCGAGACGGAACTGCTCGAGCTCGAGAAGAGCTACTGGCAGGCGCTCAAGGATCACGACTTCGACGCCGCGCTGGCTCTCACCGACGATCCTTGCATCGTGGCGGGAGCCCAGGGTGTGAGCAGCATTGGTAAGGACCAATTCCGCAAGATGATGGAAGACGAGCACTACTCGCTCGATAACTTCAGGATCGGGGACGAGGTTCAGGTGCGCATGCTGAGCGACGATGTGGCGATCCTGGCTTACAAGGTGCACGAGGAGCTGACGCTGGACGGCAAACCCGTCACGGTGGAGGCGGCGGACGCCTCGACCTGGGTGCGGCGTGACGGTCACTGGCTCTGCACGTTGCACAGTGAGTCGATTCTTGGCGATCCCTTCGGGCGCTCGGCGCCGAAGCCGATCGAGGCGGACTAGAGCTGCCGCAAGCTGGCGGGCAGGTCCAGAAAGCGGCCCAGCCGCGCCGCCTCGGCATGAAGGTCGCGCTTGGCCCGAGCATCGAGCTTGGCCAGCAGCCTGGCTTCGATCGCCACGCCGTCTTTGACCAGCGTTCGTCGCCAGCCGCCGATCACCTGGCCGTCCCTGACGATGAGGTGACTGGCGAGAACTTCGTCGCGCCTGCCCACCTTTCGGGTCAAGAGCGTGCGATCGAAGCTCGGGCTGTAGTCGTTGTAGGCGATCAAGAATTCGTCGTAGTTGGGCAGCAGGCGCAGCACCGGGCCTGCGAGCTTGGGCGGTGGCCGACGTTTGCCCGACCAGTAGGTCTTGTCGGCGAGGTCCTGACGAACGAGAGCGGATTCCACCTGGGCGAGTCCGCGCCTGGCGTCGGCCAGGGTCAGCCCCGCCCACCAGGCAAAGTCGCTGGCCGTGGCCGGTCCGTGACTCTCGAAGTAGCGCTTCGTCAGCCGGGCCAGCGCCGCATCGCGCGCCAGTACTTTGCCGGACGGAGCGCGCTCGTCGAGCAGGGCGTAGGTGAACTGCTTGCTCCGACGAGGTCCGCTACAGATCACCGCCTCGAGCTCGGCGTGCATCATCACGTAACCGAGGCGTATACCTTCGGCGCCGATCCCGGCGCTTGCGAGCGCGCTCCCGAGCTCGGCGCGCGTCAGAGGGCCGTCAGCCTGCAGTGCCTTGGCGAGCACCTTCTCACTCTTCCGCAGCGTCCTGGGGTCGAGCTCGAACTGCCGGTAGATGCCGGCGTTCTTGGCCTGGATGCGCGGAGCTGTCAGCGCGAGCAGCCAGCGAATGTCTGCCGGCAGCACGAAATGCCAGGTGGGCCTGAGGACGTGGGTGCGCAGGAGCTTGCCGCGCTGGAAGGCGCCGTCGAGCGCGGCATCGGTTGCATCTGCCACGCGCTGCCCGAGGCCCCATTTGGCGCCCGCGTAGTCCTGCGCCTGCACGGCGGTGAGCCAGCCGACGGCGCTTTCCGCGTTGCCGAATGGCTCACCGATCAGCCGCTGCGCGAGCAGGCGGCGCAGCGCGATGCTCATGGGCCGACCCTAGCGCGGACTCTTGGCGATTTCGAGTGAGCCGCGACCGAGGGGAAGCCCGTACTGGTCGTTGACCTCGACTCGCACGACCCAGGGGCCCGGTCCGGGTTGCGCCGGCACGACCGCGCGCAGCTTGCGGCCCACCCGCTTGAACTCGAGCGTGATCGGCTCGACACCGAGCAGTACCTTGGGCCTGATCTCGATCGAATCGGGCACCGGCTGCCCGCTCGGGTCCTCGAGCGCGATGTCGATCGTCAGTGTGTCGCCGGGCCAGGTGGCGCGCGCGGGCGAGATGGCGACACGAGCGCGCACGGTGCGCGGGGCGATGTTGAGCAGGAGCGGGTCCTGGCGTCCTGCTCGCAGCAGGAGCTTCACCGGTTCCGCGCCAGTCAGACCGACCTTCGCGGGCGCGCGCTCGTGCGCGAAGTCCGCGTAGGACAGCTCCAGTCCCTCGAGGTGGAGGAACTCGACCATGCTGCCCGGAAGCAGGCGGATCTTGCCCGCGGCGTCGACGTACGCGCCCTGGGGCAAGCGCGCCTTCACCACGTGCACACTCGACTCGAGCGCTGCCTTGCTTTCGAAGCCGAACTCATCCAGAGCCCTGACCGCGATGCGGTAGCGGCCCGGTTCGAGGCGCAAGGATTGGCGAGGCAGGATCGGCTCGCGCGTCTCGACGCGCAGGAGCGCGCCTCGTTCACCCTCGCGCTGGAGCTCCACGCGGTAACCCTCGGCGCCCGCACGCGAGCGCCACCACAGCCGCTCGAGCGCCACGGGCTCGCCGGTGCTGATGAGGACACGCGGGCCAGCGAGCTCCGTCGGTGGCTCCAGCAAGGAATCTTCGACCACGCCGTGCGCCGCGAAGTGATGGATCATGCCGGGGCGCAGCGCCTTGAAGTGGCGAGTGTCGTGGCCGACCAGGATGTCGCCGTCGACGTTGGCGAGCGACACCTGGCCTTTGATTGCCCTGAGGCCGGCCCTGCCGGAGCGCACGAGCACGGTCAGCTTGCGAGGCGCCGACAGCGCGACAGCGCTCTCCGAGCCCTTCGGTACTTCGACGTCGACGCTGCCGCTCTTGACGAGCACGGTGTACACGGGGCGTTTTCGTCCAGCCGAGACCTCAATCTCCTGCGGCTGGCCCAGGACGCGGAGCTC
>DATLIL010000401.1:0-2192 GCA_035539475.1 Polyangiaceae bacterium | reverse complement strand
ACGTAGTAGTTGCCGGTGCTCGGGACCTGGATCTTCCACTCGATGAAGTCGTTGGCGTCGATCCAGCCGGCGTTCTGCTCGCCCTCGCTGCAGGCCTCGTACTGCACGCCGCTCATGAGGTCGTAGGTCTCGGCCTGCAAGTTCTGCCCGATGTTCCTGCCCGTGGCGCAAGCGCCGCAGTCGGTGGCACAGTTGGAGCAGGTCTCGGTTCCGTTGCATGCGCCGTCGCCGCAGGCCGCCGCACAGGCGCCGCAGTCACCGGCGCAGCTCGAGCACGATTCACCGGACTCGCAGGTGGCGTTGCCGCACACCGGCGCACAGGTGCCGCAGTCGGCAGCGCAGGTCGAGCAGGTCTCGTTGCTCTGGCAGGTGGCGTCACCGCACACGGCCGGAGGCGGCGTGGTGCCGCAGCTCGCGTTGTTGTCGCCGTACACGTCCATCTCCCAGACGGAGTAGCCGTAGACGGTGTTGCGGGCCGTGCCGTAGACGCGCACGTAGCGGCCGGCGCTGTTCAAGCCTGTCAGATCGTCGATACGGTGGTTGACGCTCGCCATGTTCGAGCGCGAGGTGACCGGGGTCCAGTTCGTGCCGTCGTCCGAAGCCTCGATGCGGTAGTCCTTCGCGCCGGCGGTCTCCCAATCGATGCGTACGCGGGTGATCTTCTTCTTGGCGCCGAGGTCGACCTGCAGCCACTGCGGATCCAGGTTGTGCGCCGATTCCCAGCGCGTTCCGACGTTGTTGTCGAAAGCGCCGCTCGCGGCGGTGACCTGGCTCGGGGACGATGTCGTCACCAGGTTGCCGGCGGTGGTCAGATCGTTCGAAGCGCAGGTGCCGCCCGAGCAGGCGCCGCAGTCCGCGGGACAGCTGGTGCACGTCTCGCCGGACTGGCACTGGCCGTTGCCGCAGACGGGAGCACAGGCGCCGCAGTCGCCGGCGCAGGTGTCGCAGGTCTCGCCACCTTCACAGTTGTTGTTGCCGCAGAGCGGGGCAGCGGTGGCAGGCTCCATGAAGAAGCGCTCCCAGGAGGTACCGCTCGCCGTGCTGCACTGGGCGCCGTTGCCGTTGTTGAGCGCCTTGACGAAGTTGTCGTCCTGGGCCTTCCAGTACTTGGCCGTACCGGTCGCCGAGCTATAACCGTAGCCGTTGGTGGAGCCGTTGTAGTTGCAGGCCTGCTCGCCGAACGCGTGGCCGTCGGCCGCGGTGTTGCCCGTGGCCTGCATGGTGCCGTCGGCGTTGACCACGAGGTACTTGCCGTTGCTGGTGGCCTTGAACTTGTAGAGGCCCGTTCCGCCCGATTCCACGTAGAACGTCTCGCCCTGGCCAGCGGTGGTTGCCGTGTGCACCACCTTCTTGGTGGCATCCAGCATCAGGTACTTGCCGTTGCGGTTGGCCTTGATCTTGTAGTTGGTGGCCACCGTGACGGCCTCGGACACCTGCCCGAGATCCTCGGAGGGGTTGTCCACTATTTCCGGCGTACACCCTGCGACGAGCGAAACGCCCGTCAGCAGCATCAACCGCGAGCACAGCTGCGAACCTTTCTGGAATCGTTTGGCGTTCATTGCTTCTTTCTTCGGGTGAAGGCGACCATGTAGTTCGTCCCGCTGATCTCGAACCGAGGCGGGTGAGCGCGGACTAGTGCAACCCGTGTGCCGCGAGTCCCAACCCGGGCCCCCACAGCGAACGCTGCTGTTTTCCGGGATGTGTCGGCTGTGATCGCCAACATGTGATCGTTCTCAGTTGCGCACGTGCGCAACTCGCTTGCTCAAGTTGTGCATCGCAATCGGCAACCGCGACGAGCGGAAGTGAGCATCGCGGTGCTCTGGCTGGAACCGATCACCACTCAGAAAATATCGGTAAAACAGCTGTCGTTCGTTCCGGCACTGATCACGGTAGTTCTACCGATCAGCGCCGTCGGCGCGCTCCACAAGAACACAACAGCGGGGCTCCCACCTGGCCTCCGCGGCGCCTACCTGGGCTCACCCAGCGCGCCTACACGACGACGAGCGGCTCGCGGTCGTTCTCCGACACCAGGCACTCCAGAGCCTGACCGCTCGCGTCCACCAACCGCCGGGCGAAGCGGGGCAGGTAACCGCGCTCGGTATTGGTGTGGTCGCAGAGCACGACGCTCGTCCCGGCTGCGTTGAGCGCCAGGACGTCGTGGTGACGCAGCTCGCCGGTCAGGACCATGTCGA
>DATLIL010000400.1:0-27709 GCA_035539475.1 Polyangiaceae bacterium | reverse complement strand
GTCGAGCGCCGTTCCGGACGCGACCTTCGAGGCCGGCCTGCCCGACTTCCCAGGCGCTTCGTTCGCGCTCGGTGGCAGGCTGCGGCTCTCTCGCGCCATCACGGTCGCGAGCTCGCTCACGCAGCTCGTGTTCGTGCCGCGCAACGTCGAGGGCGAGCTCAGTGACGACGAGCTGCCGACGCGCCAGCCCGATGCCAGCGGCACTTACAAGCAGAGCGCCAGCGTGCTGAACCTCAACCTCGACTGGCGGTTCTGAATCAGTCCGTGCCGCAAGCCGCCGCCACGACCTCGTACTGGGCGTTGGCGGTCTTCAGGCTACCGGCGAAGCTCGGGTACTGGCCCTTATTGAAGTAGCCGTCCCAGGTGGTGTTGGCCTTCTCGCGTGCAGGAGCGGCGGTCTTCCAGGTGATCTTCTCGTAGGCGAAGGACTTGAAGACCATGTCGCTCTGCGTCTCGACCACCTCGAGCTGCTTGGTGTGATCGGCCTGTTTGTCCTTGGTGAGCTCTTCGAAGCTCGGCCCGCCCGAGAGCTTCATCTTGCCCGATTGTTCATAAACGCTCTTCCACGCATCGGCGGCCTCGAGCCGCGCCTTGGTGCAGGCCTCGCCCTTGGAGCAGCCTGAAACCCAGACCATGAGAAGCGGTGCAAACACGAACGCGGATATCGTCCTAGTCATCACGGAACTCCCTCGGCGCGGCGGAGCTTACCACCGCGTCCGGGCTGGTAGCCGGCATCAAACAGCGCCCGTTTGGGGTGGGGGCCCCAAACAAACAACGCGCAAACAACACGACAGGGGGGGACGTACCGCCCGATCGAAGTATTTTTCCATCTTCGAAACGGGCGCAGGGCCGGGCGGAAGTCGTAGATTCCGGCCGTCTCTCCCGGAAAGCAGATTGCAGTAGGCCGCCAAATCGGTGACCCTTGAGACCTTCCCCGGCCTCATTGGTTCCGGGACGACGATGGCTCATTCACCCAAGAACGTACCGCCGCTCGGCCACGGCTCGGTGGTGAACGACCGCTATGAGATTCGGCAGAGCCTCGGCAAGGGTGGCATGGGCGAAGTGTTCCTGGCGTACGACCGGAGCACACAGCAGCCCGTAGCACTCAAGATCGTGCGGGAAGAATCCCGCATGCCGGGTGACGACGAAGCGTTGCGCCAGGAGCTCTTGCTGGCGCGTTCGGTGAGTCACCCCAACGTCTGCCGCGTTCACGACCTCGCGCCGAGCGCCTGGGGTCCGATCCTGGTGATGGAGCACATCGCCGGGCAGACGCTGCATACGCACATTCGCCGGCGCAAGGCGCAGGGCGGCTACACCGCTGACGAGTTTCGCAAGATCGCCAGCGAGGCGGCGGCTGGGCTGGCCGCGATTCACGCGCAGGGTCTGGTGCACGGCGATCTCAAGCCCGGCAACGTGATGGTCACCAACGAGCGCGCCATCATCCTGGACTTCGGTTTCGCCCAGGAGCGCGCACGCCTGAGCGCACGCCGCCCCGGAGCACCTCCCGACGGTGGAACCCCGAACTACATGGCGCCGGAACGCCTGCGCTCCGGTGGTGCGAGCCCCGAGGACGACATGTACGCCCTCGGCCTCACGCTCTGGGAGATGTGGACCTGCCGCGTGCCCGAGCCCGGCTACCGTCCGCGCGGCAAGCCGATGCGCTCGCAGATCATGTTCGACGTGCCCTCGGCGTTGAGCGTCGACGAGATCAAGCAGATCTTCCGTTGCCTCAGTGAAGATCCGAGCTCGCGCCCCAACGCGCGTCACCTGCGCTTCTTCAACCCGAGCTCGCTCACGACGAGCCAGGTCCAGATCCCGCACGAGCGTATCTCGCCCGGCGCGCCCCCCGGGCGCGGGGCTTCGGAGACCTTCGTGCCGGGCGCTCAGGCGCTCCTGGTCACGTTCTGCACCAACGCGCCGGACGCCGCCGGCGTGATGTTCACGCTCGACAAGCCCGTCATGACGATCGGGCGGCGCACGGGTCAGGACATCGTGATGCCGGAGCCGACGGTTTCCGGTGCTCACGCCGTGGTGCGCTGGCAGGCGGGGCGCTGGTCGATCGAGGACGTCGGCAGCACCAACGGCACGTACGCCGACCACAGCTACGAGCGGAAACCGTCCGTGGCGTTGCTGCACGGCGGCGAGCTCCAGCTCGGAGAATCGCGCGTCAAGCTGGTGAGCTTCAGCGAGAGCTCGCCGCAGCACCAGCGTGCACGTGCCTACCTGGCTCGCCGTGACGGCTTGACGGGCCTGCTCAGCCGCGACCAGATGGTGCGCTCACTGGAGGACGAGCGCGGCTTCACCGAGTGGTCGAGCGTGCCGCTCACCGTGGCCCGCTACCAGATCCGCGGTCCGCACCGTCACGTCAGCGATCGCCCGACCATCCTCGAGATGCTGGCGCTGCGCCGCGCCGCACAGCGCGTCGTCGAGCTCACCGAGATGCTGCTGCTGGCGCTCGTGCCGGTGACCGGCGGGCGCACCGGGCCGCTCAAATTTGCCATCGGCATGACGGGGCCGAGCCTCGACGAGGCTCGAAACGTGGTCGAACAGGTGGTCGCGCAGGTGCAGGGCCTGATGCCAGAGTCCCTCGAGCTGGCGGCCACCATCGCGCGAGCCGAACCGGGTCAACCGGTGCAGGCCCTGCTCGACGACTGACGGAAGGCTAGCCGCCCGATGGCTGGACCCCAGAGGTCATCGTCTCCTTCGTCTTCCGGTGAGCCCAGCTTGCGCCGGTTGGGCGTCGGAAGCAGCGGCGGCGCTGATCGCCCGCTGCGCGCGCAGCTCGTGGTGTTGGCGGTGATCGCGCTGGTGATCGTGGCCGTGCCGCTCTATCTGGTGCGCCATCCTTCCGGCAGCGAAAAGACAGCAGCCACCAGTGCATCGGCGAGTGCCGGCAGTGCGGCCGCGTCCGCCGCGCCTCCGCCGAGCGCGTTCTTGCCCAGGCCGCCCGAGCGCCTGAAGCTCGGCGCACCGCAGCGCGTGCGTTGCGGCGCGACTGCCAGCGGCGGCAACGATGGCAACCTGTGCGACTCGCTGCCCTACTTCGAGCAGGCGCTGACCACGGCGATCCAGGGCTCCGTCGAGTGCGCGCCCAAGTCGAACAGCGAGGGCAGCATCAACTACGTGCTGAACATCGACTTCGTGGCCAAGAAGGTGCACGTGTTCCCCGGCGCGAGCGGCAGCTGGCGGGGAAAGCAGGCGCGGCGCGCCACGGAGTGCGTGAAGAAGGCGCTCCCCGCTCCCGACTGGACGACGATGGCTCACCAGCATCGCCACTACGCGATCGCCATCCTCGCCACCTACCGCCCTCCCGCGGCGCTGCGCGATCCCACCGCGCCGCCGGTGTTCGAGTAGGTGGTATCATCCAGCGTGCTCCCCGAGGCGTATCGCAGCCTGACGCTGACCCCGATCGGCGTGGTGCACTCGCCCTTCGTGGAGCGGCGACAGGCGCCCCGGCAGTCGGCGGCGGCGCAGGAGGTGCGCGGCACGATCGAGCTCTTTCCGGGGCTCGGCTTCGAGCACGCGCTGGCCGATATCGAGCGCTGGAGCCATCTGTGGGTGATCTTCTGGTTTCACCTGAACGAAGGCTGGAAGCCCAAGGTGCTGCCCCCGCGCAGCCAGCGCCGGCGCGGACTCTTTGCCACGCGCTCTCCGCACCGGCCCAACCCGCTCGGGCTCAGCGCGGTCAAGCTCGAACGCGTCTCGGGTCTGACGCTGGAGGTCTCGGCGCTCGACATCCTCGACGGCACGCCCGTGCTCGATCTCAAGCCGTACATCCCCTACGCCGACTCGATCCCCGACGCCGACAGCGGCTGGCTCAAGGACGACGATCCGCGCAAGCCCTACGCCGTGGAGTTCTCCGAGCGGGCCAGCGCGCAGATCGACTTTCTGGCTGATCGCTTCGCCACGGATCTCGTCCCGGGGATCGTGCAGGTGCTGGAGCTCGGCCCCGAGCAGCATCCGTACCGCCGCATCAAGCGTGACGGCGACACGCTGGTGCTCGCCGTCAAGGACTGGCGCGCGCGCTTCGAGGTGCTGGAAGACAGGCGCATCGTCGTGCAGGAGATCTTCACCGGCTATCGCCCGCGCGAGCTCGCGCTCGGCACGGATGCTGCGCTCGAAGCGCATCGGACCTTCAGCGAGGTGTTTCGATGACCCGACACAAACCGAACGACGTCCCGGAGCGGCACGAAACGGGGCGACAGGCGCTGCGCGCCGTGCTCGGGCCGACACCGGCGTCGATCAAGGAGCTCTCCGCGCTGGCAGGTCTGCGCGAAAAGGAGGTTCTCGATCATCTCGAGCACCTCGAGCGCTCGCTCAAGGCCGAGGGCAAGAAGCTCGTCGTCTTGCCGCCGCGCTGCCTGGCCTGCGGCTTCGTCTTTCGCGACCGCGATCGCTTGAAGAAGCCGAGCCGCTGCCCCGAGTGCAAGAGCGAGCGCATCGAGGCCGCGCGCTTCGGCATTTGACTGCTGCAGCAGGGAATCGATTGGCAGCCGGCTTGGTGCCCGGTACGCTGGGCTCATGACAGTGCGTTTCTGGGTGGCGCTCGCCGCCCTGCCGGTTGCGTTTGTCGGCTGCTCTTCGGAGGGTGACACGCCGCCGGCGCCTGGCAGTGGTGCGCAGGGCGCCACGGCAGGTACCAGTTCCAGCGGCGGCTCCGCAGGCTCGGCTGGCGGTTCTGCAGGCGGCGGTCAGGGAGGGTCGATCACGGCGGGCAGCGCTGGCACGAGCGCAGGCAGCGGCGGCACCAGCGCCGGCAGCGGCGGAGCTTCGGGCAGTGGCGGCAGCGCTGGCAGCGGCGGAGCCACGGGCGGCCCGGTCACGCCCACCGAGGTCAACGGCAAGTACACGTTCGCCTACGGCGACGTCGTGTTCGAAGTCGACGCCACGGTTGCCGGCCGCGTGGTGACGTTCAGCAAGGGCGGCACCAACGTGCTCGATGACGGCGACGGCATGGACTACTACGGCTCGACCCTGTGGTTGGCCCCGGAGGAGGTCTACGGGTTTCCGCCGGAGGGTATCGACGCGGGAGCGTTCACGCCGACGCTCGAAGGCGCGACGCTCGTGCTCACTGGGCCTCTCGATGCACCGTCCGGCTTCTCCGCCAGCAAGCGCTTCACCGTCGACTCCGCGCTCGACCGCGTCGAGGTCGTCTACTCGCTGAAGAACGAGACCGCGACCACGCCCGTCGCCGCCTGGGAGGTGACGCGGCTGGCGCACTCCGGCATCAGCTTCTTCTCTGCGCCCACGGTGGGCATGGTCGCGGACTGGGGCACGCTGACACACGTCTACGACGACGTGACCCACGTCACCTGGATCGATCAAGTCGTCGACGAGCCGCTGGGAGGAAAGCTCTTTCAGGACGGCGCGGGCTGGCTCGCTCACGCCCAGGGAACGCTCCTGTTCATGAAGACGTTCCCCGATCTTCAGCCGGCCGAGTTCGCCGACCCCGACACCGAGGTCGAGGTCTACGTCTCGCCGCCCGAGACCGACTACATCGAGCTCGAAAATAGCGGGCCACTCACCACCCTCGCCGCCGGCGAGAGCTTGACCTACACGACGCAGTGGTACCTGCGCACCATCCCGGGCACCGTGACGGTGGCCGCGAGCAGCCAGACGCTACTCGACTTTGCCGCGGGTATCGCCCAGTAGGTACTTATCCAGCCAGTCGAGCACCGCTGCGCGCATGGTGTGGGTCTCGAAGTGCGCGTGGTCTTCGCGCAGCATGCGCCAGTGCGCGGGTTTGCCGCGGGCGCGGTAAGCCTTCTTCATGGCGGCGTCGAGCTTGTCGAGCCCGCGAGGCGGCGTCAGCGGGTCCTGGTTGCCGCTGAGCGAGAGGAAGGGGCGCGGCGCCACGAGCTCGAGCAGGCTCGCCGTGTCGAACTCACGGAGCAGCCCGGGCACGTAGTAGTAGACGCCGTGCTCGTCGAGCCCGCGCGTGGCGATGAGCTCTTCGTAGTCCGTCAGGCAGCAGAGCTCGACCACCACGGAGATGCGCTCGTCGAGCGCGGCGGCCCAGTAGCTCAAGGTCGAGCCCATCGAGATGCCGAGCGCGCCGATACGCCCCGCGTCGATGTCGCGCCGGCTGACGAGGTAGTCGAGCGCGCGCAGGGTGTCGTAGATCATGAGGCCCCACATCACCTGGCCGCGCCAGAGTAGCTCCTTGAAGAGCTCGCTCTCCTTGCGCTGGTGTCGCTCGCCGAAGTTCAGCTGGTCGATGCAGAGCGCTGCGATGCCGCGTGCGGCGAGCGCTTCGGCGTAGGGCGGATCCACGAGGTAGACGTTGCCGTCGACGAGCTCGTGCTTGCCGAGCCGGTAGAAACCGCCGTGTGAATGATTGAACAGAACGGCGGGGTAGGGGGTCGACGCCGCACGGGGGAGCGTCAGCAGTGCCGGCACCGGCTCTCGGCCGTTCAAGTTCAGGAGCAGGCGTTCGACGCGGTAGTTTGCGCGTTCTTCCAGCCCGATGCGCTGCGCACTGATGCGCTGCCTGCGCGGTGGCAGATCGCCCAGGAGCTCGTAAAGCCTCTTGCGAGCGGTGTCCGGCCTCATCTGCAGGCCAAGCTAAGGCTGCCACGCGCTGTTAACAAACGGCCGTCTCGCCGCGTGCTAGCCTGTGGCTGGATGGTACGGCGTGGATCTTTCCTCGGCTGCCTGCTGCTGCTCGCGTGCTCACCCGAGACCGAGAAGGTGAGCCAGGACGAGGTGACCACCGACCCCAACGCGGTGACCTACTACGAGGACGTCGCGCCGATCCTGTACGAGAACTGCGTCGGCTGTCACCGCCCGGGGACCATCACGCCGTTCTCGCTCACCGATTACGCTTCGGCCAAAGAGCACGGCATCGAGATCGTCGTACATACGGCCGACCGGCACAAGCCGCCGATGCCCGTCGACAACAGCGGCGCCTGCAACACCTACTCGAATGCGCGCTGGCTGACGGAGACCGAGCTCCAGACGCTCGCCGACTGGGTCGACCAGGGGTCGCTCGAGGGCAATCCGCTGGCGGCGCCCGCGCTGCCGGAGCCACCGGCAGGCCTGACGGCGCCCAGCGCCACGCTCGATCCAGGCTTCGAGTACCTGCCGAACGCGGCACTTGCCGACGACTACCGCTGCTTCGTGCTGCCGGCGCCGGTGCAGCAAGACGCCTACGTGACGGCGTACGAGGTCGTGCCCGGCGATCCGCGCGTCGTGCACCACGTGATCATCTACCAGCCGAGCGACGACGTCGACGTGGTCGACGCCGAGGCCCTCGACGCGGCAGAGCCGGGTGAGGGCTATACCTGCTTCGGCGGGCCCGGCGTCAGCTCCGATCCGCTGGTTTTGTGGGCGCCCGGGGGAGGCGTCGTGCGCCAGCCGGAGGGCACCGGCGTGCTGCTCGCCGGCCACCGCAAGCTGGTCATGCAGGTGCACTACAACCTCGACGGGGGCAGCTTTCCCGATCGCTCGCGCGTGCTGCTCGAGCTTCAGAGCTCGGTGGCCACTCTGGCCAAATACCAGCCCGTCGCCGACACCAAGATGCAGCTCGCACCGGGCCTCCCGATGGTCGAGACCCAGAGCACCTTCGAGACCGATCCGTTCCCGGTCACGGTCTACGGGGTGATGCCGCACATGCACACGCTCGGCCGCACGCTGCGGGTCGATGTCGACGCCGACAACACGAGCACCTGCCTGGTCAGCGTGGATCGCTGGAGCTTCCACTGGCAAAACGCCTGGTGGTACACGACGCCGCTGAGCTTCCGTCGCGTGGACGCGGCCAGCATCCGCTGCGGCTTCGACACCAGCACACGGGACGAAACGGTGACCTGGGGCGAGGGCACCATGGACGAGATGTGCCTGAGCTACCTCTACATCTCGTCGCCGTGAGCCCGTAGCGGGGAAATCCGCGCACGTCGCAAATCACCGCATTGCGAAGCGTGCCCGCGTTCTTATTCGTAAGCGAACGCACCCCGCTGGAGGTCTACCGTGCCGCCGCGCAGGAAACTGACGCGTTACCTATTGTTGTTGATCGGACCAGCCGTGCTCGTTGGCCTGCTGGTGTTCTTGAAGTTCACCCAGATCTCACTGCTGATGGCCAAGGGTAAGGAGGCGGCGGCCGCCGGTCCCCCTCCAGAGCCCGTCGGCTCGGCCGTGACCCAGTCGGCGTCGTGGGAGGAAACGCTGCCGGCGGTCGGCACCGTCGCAGGCGTCCGGAGCGTGCAGATCAGCAACGAATCGCCCGGACGGGTGAAGCGGATCCGCTTCGAGTCCGGTGCCGTCGTCAAGAAGGGGCAGCCACTCGTGGAGCTCGACACCAGCGTCGAGCGCGCTCAGCTCGGCGCGGCCCGGTCGCGGCGCGATCTGGCCGTCATCACCGCGCAGCGTTCGCGCGCGCTGTTCGAGCGTGAGGTCGTCGCTCAGGCAGAGATCGACCGCGACGAGGCCAACTTGAAGGGCACCGAACGGGACGTCGCGGCGCTCGAAGCAGAGATCGACCGCAAGGTCGTGCGCGCTCCGTTCAGCGGGCGCCTCGGCATCCGCGAGGTCGACCTCGGAGAGTACCTGAACGCGGGCACGCGGCTGACCATACTCGAGACCCTGGGCGAGATGTTCGTGGACTTCACCCTGCCGCAGGAGCTCCTGGGCAGCGTGGCCGAGGGCATGCCGGTGCGCGTCAGCCTCGAAGGCGCCTCGCTGCCCACCATCGACGGTGTCGTCGCCGCCGTCGATCCCGCCGTCGACGACGTCACGCGCAGCCTCAAGCTCAGGGCCACCGTCGCCAATCCGCAGGATCGGCTGCGCCCCGGCATGTTCGTCAGTGTTTCGGTGGTCTTGCCCAAGGCCAAGCCGATCGTCGCGGTGCCGGCAACAGCAGTCGTCTACGCGCCGTACGGCGACTCGGTCTTCCTGCTCGAGGACAAGAAGCCTGGCTCACCCGGCATGAGCAAGACGCCCGCCGGGAAACCCGTCAAGGTAGCTCGGCAACAGTTCGTTCGTCTCGGCGAAGCGCGCGGCGACTTCGTGGCGATCAGCGAGGGGTTGAAGGCGGGTCAAGAGGTCGTCAGCGCCGGCGCCTTCAAGCTGCGCAACGGCTCTCCGGTCGTGGTCGACAACACCATCAAGCAGGACGCCCAGCTCAACCCGCGTCCCGAGAATCGCTGACGTGAGGTTCACCGAGCTGTTCTTGCGCCGGCCGGTGCTGGCGATCGTCGTGAATCTCTTGATCATCATCGCCGGGATCCAGGCGGTGCGCACGCTCAACGTGCGGCAGTACCCCAGGCTGGAGAGCGCGACGATCACGGTGCAGACCGTGTACATCGGCGCCAGCGCGGAGCTGGTCCAGGGCTTCGTCACCACCCCGCTCGAGCGCGCGATCGCCGCTGCCGACGGCATCGACTACATGGAGTCGCAGAGCGTGCAGGGGCTGTCGACGATCCACGTCCGGCTCAAGCTCAATTTCGACGCCGCCAAGGCCCTGTCCGACGTCAGCGCCCGGGTCAACCAGGTGCGCGCCGACCTGCCGCCCGAAGCCGAGGTGCCGGCGATCAACATCGAGCCCTCCGACGCGCAGTTCGCCGCGATGTACCTGAGCTTCGCCTCGAACATCCTCGAGGACAATCAGGTCACGGACTACCTGATCCGCGTCGTTCAGCCCCGGCTCTCGGCCATCGACGGCGTGCAACGCGCGGAGATCCTCGGCGGTCGCACTTTTGCCCTGCGCGCCTGGCTGAAGCCGGAGCGTATGGCGGCGCTGAACGTCAGCCCCTCGCAGGTGCGGCAGGCGCTGGCGGCAAACAACGCGCTCTCGGCCGTGGGGCAGACCAAGGGCGCGCAGGTCCAGCTCAACCTCACGGCAGGGACGGACCTCAGGACCGTCGCGGAGTTCAAGAAGCTCGTCATTCGCGAGCACGACGGCACCCTGGTACGCCTCGAGGACGTGGCCGAGGTGGTGCTCGGCGCCGAGACCTACGACCAGGACGTGCGCATGTCCGGTCGACGTGCGGTCTTCATGGGCATCTGGGTGTTGCCCAACGCGAACTCGCTCGACGTCATCGGCGCGGTCAACCGCGAGATGGAGAACGTTCGGCGCGAGCTACCGAGCGGCATGGAGGCCGCCGTCGCCTTCGACTCCACCACCTACATCAACGACGCGATCCAGGAGGTGGTGAAGACGCTGCTGGAGACGATCCTGATCGTCATCGTCGTGATCTTCCTCTTCCTGGGCTCGTTGCGCACGGTGCTGGTGCCGATCGTGGCCATCCCCGTCTCGCTGATCGGCGGCATCTTCTTGATGCAGGCCTTCGGTTTCACGCTGAACCTGCTCACGCTGCTCGCGATCGTGCTCTCCGTCGGTCTGGTCGTCGACGACGCCATCGTCGTGGTCGAGAACGTCCAGCGCCACATCCGCGAAGGCAAGTCGCCGGGGCAGGCGGCGCTGATCGGCTCGCGCGAGCTGGTCGGGCCGATCATCTCGATGACCGTCACGCTGGCCGCGGTCTACACGCCGATCGGCTTCCAGGGGGGACTCACTGGCGCGCTCTTCCGCGAGTTCGCCTTCACGCTCGCCGGGGCCGTGCTGATCTCGGGTGTCGTGGCGCTGACGTTGTCGCCGGTGATGTCGGCGCGCCTGCTCCGCAGCGGTCACGGCGATAGCTGGCTGGCGCGCAAGGGCGACGCCGCCTTCGAGGCAGTCAAGCGTGGCTACACCCGGATGCTGGCCGCGACCCTGAGCGCTCGGCCGGCGGTGTACGTGGTCTGGATCACGCTCTCGCTGCTGGTGATCCCGATGTACATGTTCGCGCCCAAGGAGCTGGCACCGAACGAGGACCAGGGCGTTGTCTTCGGCGCGCTCGACGTGCCAGCGAACGCCAGCCTGGAGCAGGTGACCACCTACTCGGCGGAGGTGAACCGCATCTTTCGAACCACGCCGGAGTTCAAGAACAGCTTCCAGATCAGCTTTCCGACCCAGGGCTTCGGCGGCATGCTGCTCAAGTCCTGGGACGAGCGCGAGCGCACCGTCTTTCCGATCGAGGCCGAGGTGAACGCCAAGCTCGCGGGCATCACCGGTGTGCGCGCGCCGGTGTTTCTTCCGCCCGCGCTCCCGAGCGCCGGATTCTTCCCCGTCGAGTTCGTGGTCGCATCGACGGTCGAGCACGAGGAGCTGATCCGGCTCGTGGATCCGCTGATCCTCGAGGCCATGAAGAGCGGCCAGTTCGCCTTCCCGCCCGTGGTCGACGTGCGCATCGATCAGGCCAAGGCCGACATCATGATCGATCGCGACAAGGCTGCTTCGATGGGACTCAGCATGAAGCAGGTGGGCGACGATCTGGCGTCGGTGCTGGGTGGCGACTTCGTCAACCGCTTCAACATCGCCGGCCGCAGCTACAAGGTGATCCCCCAGATCCAGCGCAGCGACAGGTTGACCACGGATCAGCTGCGCGACATCCACATCTCCGGGCCGGACGGCAAGCTGATCCCGCTGGGCGCGATCGCCACGCTCGAGAGGGACGTCGAGCCGCGCACGCTCAACCGTTTCCAGCAGCTCAACGCCGTCAAGATCTCCGGCGTCGCCACCCAGTCGCTGGACGGCGCGCTGCGCGTCCTGGAGCAGGCGGCCGCCCGCACGCTGCCGCAGGGCTACCGCGTCGACTACACCGGCGAGTCGCGTCAGCTGCGCCAGGAGGGCGGCAAGTTCTTGCCGGCCATGGGTCTCGCGCTGGTCGTGATCTTCCTGGTGCTGGCGGCGCAGTTCAACTCGTTCCGCGACCCGTTCGTGATCCTGGCCGGCTCCGTACCGCTGGCGATGTTCGGCGCGCTGATCTTCGCGTTTCTCAAGTTCACCGGTCCGCCCAACGTGCAGTTTCCGCTGACGCAGGGCTGGACCACCACGCTCAACATCTATTCCCAGGTCGGGCTCGTCACGCTGGCCGGGCTCGTGGCCAAGAACGGCATCCTGATCGTGGAGTTCGCCAACGCGCAGCAGCTCGAGGGGCTCAGCAAGATCGACGCCGTTCAGCAGGCCGCACGCATCCGCCTGCGTCCGATCCTGATGACCACGGTGGCGACGATCTCCGGACATTTCGGGCTGACGCTGGTCAGCGGCGCCGGCGCGACCGCGCGAAACTCGATTGGCATCGTGCTCGTCGGCGGCCTCGCGATCGGGACGCTGTTCACGTTGTTCGTCGTGCCGTCGGTGTACGTTCTGATCGCGCGAGACCATCGGCGCGATCTGGAAAAGGCTCGGGCGCTGGGCGAAGCTCCGCCCGCGGCAGCGCCAGACGCAGCGCCGCAACCCGCTCAGTGAGCCCGCTCTTGGCGTCGAGCCGCGACACCACCCAGGCTGCCGAGGCGGTGCCGGCGGCGGCAATCACGAGCACCGCGCGGTAGCCCACGGAGTGCGCCAGGAAGCCGAAGCCGAGCGTGCTGAGCGTGACACCCAGGTGGAACGAGCCACCAAACCAGGTCATCAGCGCTCCGCGCACACGCGCGTCGGTGCCCTCCACCGCCAGTGCGCTCAGCACCGGCCAGAGCGCGCCGTGTGCGAAGCCGAGCCCCAGCCCGAGCGGCAAGAGCCAGCCGGGGCGCAGCGCGGACGTGGCCAGGACCACGAGCGCGTAGGCGCCACAGGCCATGCTGGCGAGCCGGCGGCGATCGAAGCGATCGAGCAGCCCACCCAGGGCGACGCGCACCACGAGCGCGCCCGCCGTGTAGCCGAGGAAGAGGTCGCGCACTTCGCGGATACCGAGCTCGAGCGCGAGCGGCTGGTAGAACGTGATCACCGTGCCGAACGCGACACCCACCATCGCGCCGGTGTAGACCAGGCGGAGAAAGCGCGGCTGCCAGATGGCGGTGGGCGACGGCGTGGCGGCGGCGCCGGCGGGTGTAGCGGGGGCGGCCGGGGTTTCGATGCGGACCAACGACGCCAGGCCGGCGAGTAACGAACAGGCTGCGGAGGCCAGGAAGACCGGGCGCCAGTCGTGCGTGCTGGCGATGATCTCGGCCAGCGCGGGGGCGATCGCGTTCGTCGCCAGGTTGGCGGCGCCCAGCAAGCCAAGCGCCTGCCCGAGCCGCGGGGCGGGCGCGAGCTGGGTGGCGAGCACCGTCGCGGAGCCGAAGAAGGCCACGAAACCAGCGCCCTGGAGCGCACGCAGGAGCACCATGGCGGCGCTGGGCGGGCCCAGCGTGGCGAAGCCGAGGGAGGTGACGAACATCGCCAGAGCGCCAGCGGCCATCAACCAGCGCAGGGGAAGGCGATCGATACGCGTGGCCAGGAAGGGGATCGCCGCGACGGCTGCGACGGGGCCCGCTGCCACGATCAGACCGATGACGTCGGCGTTGGCGCCGTGTACCTCGGTCAGGTACTTGGGTAGGAGCAGGAAGCTCGAGAAGCCGAGGCCGCAGGCGAACTGCAGGCCGAGCAGCAGCACGAAGCGGGGACTGTACAGACTAGGTGGCGTTTCCATGGTCGGGAACGCCCGCTCTCACCGCCGGTTCGAGGAGTTCCTGGTGCCAAAAACAAGAAACCCTCTCGGCCGGTGGGGCGGGAGAGGGCTTGCTGTGAACGATTGAACGTTAGCTCGAGCGCCTCACCCACCTCCACGAAGGCAGGTAATCCAGACAAAGTGGACGCGACGCTTGAGCTGCACGTCGATTACATAAAGGTCCGGCAGCTGATCGTCAAGCCTGCGCTAGCGCTATCAGCTGTGTTTCTCTCAAAACCATACGCATTTCGTTGCCGAAGGCGCTCTCTGCTTTCATGGCGCGCCGTCGCTTGGTACGGCTGTGGTGTCCGCTCCCAAGACGGACCTACGAGCCGCGCGCCCCTAAAAAACGGCACTGGAAACTAAGGCGCGCGGCTCGTTACTTTTGTAGGGTGCAGGGCGAGTGCGTTTCTTCATAACGGCCGCCAAGGGCACCGAGCCCGCCCTGCGTGACGAGCTACGCGAGCTCCGCTTCGCGGCCGTGCGGGCGGATCGCGGCGGCGTCCACTTCGAAGGGGAGTGGGTGGCGGGTTTTCGCGCCTGCCTGACGACGCGTATCGGCCTGCGCGTGCTCACGCCCGTGGCGCAGTTTTCCTGCCCCGACGAGGACGCGCTGTACGACGGCGTGCAGAGCTTCGACTGGTCGGGGGTGCTCTCTCCGCGGCAAACGCTGTCCGTCAGCGCGGTGGCGCGCGACAGCCGCCTCACGCACACGCAGTACATCGCGCAGCGGACCAAGGACGCCATCGTCGACCAGCAGCGCAAGCGCCACAACGCGCGCTCCTCGGTCGATCTCCGCGACGCCGACGTGCCGGTGTTCGTGCACCTGGTCAAGAACGAAGCCAGCGTGCACCTCGATCTCGCCGGGGTGTCACTGCACATGCGCGGCTACCGGCTCGACGCCGGTGGCGCGCCGCTGAAGGAGAACCTGGCAGCGGCGGTGCTGCGCTACTCGGGCTGGGATCGCGACAGCGAGCTCTGCGATCCGATGTGCGGTGCCGGCACGCTGGCGATCGAGGCGGCAGCCTGGGCGGCGAACGTGGCGCCGGGTCTCGCGCGGGAGCGCTTTGCCTTCGAGCGCTGGGCCAGCCACGACGCTGCTCGCCGCCGCGAGCTCGCCGACCTGCGCGCGGAGCTCCGCGCCGCGGTTCGCGCCAAGCCCGCTCCGGTGGTGGCCAGCGACAACGATGCCGAGGTGCTCGAGCTCGGCCGCAAGAACGCCCGGCGCGCTCGCGTGGACGTCACCTTCGAACGCCAGGCGCTCGGTCAGGTTCGGCGTGAGGGCCCGGGCGCACTCGTGTGCAATCCGCCGTACGGTCGCCGCCTGCGCGCCGCGCCCGAGCTCGGCCGCGAGCTCGCTCGCATGGTCGACCAGCATCAGCTGCGAAACGTGGCCCTGCTGATGGAGGCGGAGCAGCCGCTCGGCCGTACCCATCGCCGCCCGGAGACGCCGCGCTCGGTCTTCAACGGCGACATCGAGTGTGTCGTGCGGCTGTACTTGCCGCGAGCTACATCGCGCTGACCGGCGCGCCGTAGCCGGTTTGAAACAGGTTGCGCACCGTTTCGATGGTGTCGGCTTCCTGCGCGGACTTGTCGAGGCGGTAGCGCTTCACGCGTGCGAAGCGCAGGGCCATGCCGCCAGGGTAGACCGTGCTCTTCTGGATGCCGTCGAAGGCGATCTCGACGACGAGCTCCGGCCGCACGTAAACCACGTGACCCTGCTGACCAGTGCTGAGCCCCTTGAGCTGCGTCGTCTGCCAGGCGAGCATCTCGTCGGTCATGCCCTTGAAGGTCTTGCCCAGCATGACGAAGTTTTCGCTGTGCGGATCGCGCGCGCCGAGGTGCAGGTTGCTGAGGAAGCCCTGTCGCCGCCCGCTGCCCCACTCCACGGCCAGCACCACCAGATCCAGACTGTGCGTCGGCTTGAGCTTCAGCCATGAAGCGCCGCGCCGGCCGGCGTCGTAAGTCGACTCGAGGCCCTTGATCATGGCGCCCTCGTGGCCGGCGGCGAGCGCTTGATCGATGAAGGCGCGGGCCTCCTCGGGCGAGGCGGTCACGATCCGGCGCGTGCACTGCATCGAGCCGACCAGATCCGTGAGCGCGTCACGCCGCTCGCGATTGCCGCGATCGATGAGCTCGGTGTCGTCGAACAGCAAGAGGTCGAAGTACGACGACGTGAGCGGGAGCTCCCCGCGCAGCTTGTCGACCTCCAGGCTGCGCCCGAAGCGGCGCATCGTCACCTGAAACGGTTGCGGGCGACCGTCGGGCCTGAGAGCGATGACCTCACCGTCGAGGATCGCGCTGCGCGCCGGCAGCTTTCGCGCCAGCTCCACGACGTCGGGCAGCGACGTGGTCACGTCGTTCAGCTGACGCGAGAAGATGCGGATGTCATCACCCGACTTGTGCACCTGCACGCGCGCGCCGTCGAGCTTGTCCTCGATCGCGGCGCCACCTTCGAAATCGCGCAGCGCAGTCTCGAGATCCTCTGCCGTGCAGGCCAGCATGGGCCCGACCGGTCTGAACAGCTCCATCTTGTAGCTGGAGAGTCCTGGCGCGCCCTCGCCGAGCGCCTTTCTGGCGACCTCGGGCAGCTTGCCCGAGAGCATCACGGCACGCCGCACACGATCGAGCGGGAGCTCCGCAGCCTTGGCCACGGCATCGATCATCAGACCTTCTTGCGCGCCCTGCCGCAGCTCGCCGAGCAAGAGCCGCGCGAGGAAGCTCTGCTCGCCGCCGGTCGCGCGCGAAAACAGTACGCCGAGCTCGCGTTCGCGCTCCGCGCTGCTGCCGCGACCGGCAGCGTGCGCAATGCGCTCGAAGGCGGCGTCGACCTCCGCCACGCTGAGCACCGCGACCTGCGTGGGCTCGACGCCGCGCAGCTGCGCGATCTTGGCGCCGCCGACGCCGATACGGCCCTGGCGCAGCTCGCCGTAGAGAAAACCGGTGCCGGCCTCGATCTCTTCGGGCGGCAGGTCTCGCAACACACCGGCCAGCGCATCGACCTTCGCACGTCGCGAGCGTGTAGCGCTGGCGTTCTTGGAGGCGTCGACCAAGCGGTTCAGGAGCATGGGGGCGCTAGAAGTCTAGCTCCGCTTCGTAGCGATACGGCAGTCGAGAAATGCGGCGAAAAACTTCGCGCTCACGCCGCGCGGATAGCCGCGAGTAGATCCACGAGATCGCCTTCACTGGTCAGGGGATTGATCAGCGTGGTGCGCAGGTGGATGCCGCTCGGCAGTCGAGTCTGCACTAAGTAGAACTGCCCAGAGTCCACGACCGCGCGGCGCACTCGCTCTTGCAGCCGATCGAGCTCTGCCGGCGAATGCTCGCGGGGAACGTAGCGGAAACAGACGATGTTCAGCTCCGGAGGCACCGCCAGCTCGAAGTCCGGCGCCTCGCGCAGCAGCGCGGCAAATGTCGCGCCGAGCTCGGCCATGTGCTCGACGTAGGTAGCGAAGAAACCCGCGCCGCGGCGGCTGAGGGCGGTGTAGAGGGGCAGCGCCATCCAGCGCTTGGTGCACTCCAGGGTGCGCGAAGCGAAGTTGTACCACTCCTCTTCCGGGTGGACGTCGCCGAACAGATACGAGGCGCTTTGCGCGAAAGGTTCGTAGGAACGCTTACCGTCGCGAAAGAGCACGGCCGTGACCAGGGCGGGCATGAGCAGCATCTTGTGCGCGTCCCAGACCAGGCTGTCGGCTCGCTCGGCTCCGGCCAGCAGCGGACGTAGCCTGGGGGAGAGAGCGGCCGCCGCCCCGTGGGCGCCGTCGACGTGCAGCCAGAGCCCGCGCTCCTCGCAAAAAGCCGCGATCGGCTCCAGCGGGTCGTAGGCCCCGGTGGCCGTCGAGCCGCTGCTGGCCGCGACGCCGATCACCTTGCGGCCGCGGGCCCGGGCGCGCCGCTCGGCCTCGGGCAAGAGCTCCGGGCGGAGCTTGAAGCGCTCGTCGGCCGGGACGAGCTCGACCCCGCCCTCGCCGAAGCCGATGATCTGCAGCGCCCGCTTCACCGAGTAGTGCGCCTGCTCCGAGACGAGCACGCACGGTAGCTCCCCGCCGAGCCCGTTGCGCCAGACGTCGCTGCCGGCGCGGGACTGGCGCAGCGCCAGCAGGGCCGTGAGGTTGCCCGCCGAGCCACCCGACGTGAACACGCCGTCGGCGCTCTCACCGAAGCCGACGGCGTCGCTCATGAAGCGCACCAGGGCGCGCTCCATGGCGACCTCGAGCGTCCCCATCTCGAACACGGCCGCGCCGTTGTTGGACAGCGCCGAGACGAGCTCGAGCAGCGCGGCCTCGGGCAGCGGCGCGGTGACCTGGTGTCCGACGTAGCGCGGGTGGTGCAGGTGGTTGACTCGCTCCAGCGCGCGCGCAGCGAGCGCCGCCAGCGCGGCGGGCTGGGGTGAAGCGAAGTCGGTCGCGTACTCGCGGGTCAGGGCGGCCGGGTCGGCCCTCTCCAGCACCGGCAGCTGGCCGCGGCTGGCGCGTCCGAGATAGTCGGCGAGCACGTCGATCAGGGCGTGGCCGTCGCGGCGAAATTGCTCGGGATCGTAGGCGGCGGCGAGCGCCTCGGGGATGGGCATGGCTGGCCGCAGACGCTCCCACGGCCGGGCCCGGCGCTCAATAAGGCCGCATCGAGTAACAGTCGACGGCCGAGCCCTGGCTGACACCCAGCGCGGAGCAGAAGCGGTCGTAGAATCCGATGCGGTCCTGCACGCGGTAGTCGACGCCGCGGTTGCACTCGAGACCGCCGTTGATGATGTTCACGGTCATACCGAAGCCAGGCTGACGGCCGCCATTGCTGTCGTCCGCCGAGGGCGTCCACAGTCCCGCCATCACCGCGTGCGCGGCTGGCTTCGGCGACTGCGGCGTCATCCAGAACCACACCGCCGTCTTGAAGGCGACGACTCCGTCGCTCTTCACCAGGCCGGGATTGCCGAGCAGGTCGATGCCCAGCGCCTGACCCGCCTGGCCGTAGTTGTAGTTCCACGACAGCTGCATCGGCCCGCGACCGTGGTAGGTCTGCCCGGGGCTGCAGGGGTAGACGCCGCTCGCGGCGCAGTACTGCGTGCAGCCGCCGGAGGTGCAGGCCACTTCTTCGGTGAAGTACAAACCCCAGGCGTAGGGTCCGCCCGGCGCGCTGGACCAGCCTCCGGTCGTTTCGTGGGCGATGTTGGCGAGGAACGCGGCCACCTCACGCTTGCGCTGATCGCTCGTGCCCTCGCTCGCGAACTTGGGGTAGGCCTGCGTCGCGGCGACGATGGCGTCGTAGCCGTAGAGCGCGTTTCGGTTGGGGAACATCTGGTCCCAGGTGGCGCGACTGACGATCGACGAGAACCCAGCCACGCTGCTGGTGCTGCCACCGCTGCCGGTCGTTCCGCTGGTTCCACCCGTTCCGCTGGTTCCACCCGTTCCGCAGCCGCCGCTGTACGGATCCCAGTACCAGGTGCTGATCGTCGGGCTGTAGCCGGGGTTGTCGTGCTCGGCGATGTAGGCCTTGCTGTCGTAGCTCACGATGTCGCCGGTGCGGTAGTTCGCGCCCTGCTGCCACGCCGGGTAGTTGCAGGTAGCGTTGATTCCGCCGCTGCCGCTGGTCCCGCTCGTGCCGCTGCTGCCGCCCTTCGACGTCGACGTGCTGCCGCTGCTTCCGCCGGTGCCGCCGGTTCCAGTGCTTCCGCCGCTGCCGGTGCTGCTCGTGGGCGAGCCGCAGTCGAAGCTGTTCAGGAGGAACTTGCCGGGGTTGCCGTTCGCGCCGCTGAGCGAGCCATTGAAGCCGAAGCTGACGCTGGCACCGCCTGGAAGATCCGCGCTCCAGCTCGGCCCGCTGACGTCGACGTGGGCGCCGGACTGCACGTAGCTCGCGTTCCACAAGCTCGTCACCTTCTGGCCGGAAGGAAAATCCCAGCCGAGCTTCCAGCCCGTGACGGCGCTGCTCGTCTTGTTGGTGACCTTCACTTCTGCGCCGAAGCCGGTCGACCACTCGCCGCTCACCACGTACTCGACGCGGCAATCCGCGCTCTCGACGATCAGCGGTTCTCCCATGTCCCACACGGACTCACCACCGTCGCCGCAGGCGAGCAGCAGCGCGGGCACCAGGGGCAGCGAACGCAACCAGAGCCGGGATCGAGTACGCATGCTCCATCGGTATGAAATCGATGCTCACGCGGTTGTCGCTTTTGCTTCTGAGGGCTTGATCGTTTTGAACACAAACGGTCTAGATTCCCCGACAAACGAAATGTTGCAGCAGCTTTGGTGCTGGATCGGATCTTGCGAGCAAACAAAACTGCTCGCAGCGCGAAGCCATCACTCACTAGGGTGCTGGTGTAGGTGATGCTGACTCTGCTGCTGCAACTTTCCTGGGGCTGGGCCTGGCCTCGGCCTCGGCCTCGGCAGCGGGCGCACCGGGTTGCAGCCGATGGCCGGTGATCAGGCGCGAGCCGCGCTCGTACGCCAGGTATGACCAGGTCCAGTCGAACAGCACGAACAGGCGATTCCTGAAATTGATCAGGTAGTAGATGTGCACGAGCAGCCAGGCCATCCAGGCGACGAAACCGGAGAGCTTCAGGCGGCCGACCTCGGCCACGGCGCGACTGCGGCCGATAGTGGCCATCGAGCCCTTGTCTCGGTAGACGAACTTTCCGACGGGCTTGCCGTTGCAGCGATCGCGGATGGCGCGCGCGACGAAGCGGCCCTGCTGCATGGCTACCGGGCTGACCCCGGGCAGCGACGCGGTTTCGCCCTGCGGAATGAAACTGGCAGCGTCACCGATGCAGAAAACTTCGGGGTGCCCTGGCAGAGAGCAGTCTTGCTCGACCTTGGCCCGGCCCGCGCGATCGACCGGGATGCCGAGCTTGGCCAGGAGTGGCACCCCGCGCACGCCCGCCGCCCACAGCACGGTCGACGCCTCGATGCGCTCCCCGCCGAGCGTGACGCCGAGCTCGTCGATCGCCGTCACCGCGTGGCCGCTCCGGACCTCGACGCCCATCTCCTGCAGGCTGCGAGTGGCCGCGGCCGAGCTCTCGGGGCTGAGGCTCGCGAGGATGCGCTCGCCGGCTTCTACCAGCACCACGCGCGTGGCCTCGGGCCTGGCGACGCGAAAGTCCCGCGAGAGCACGAAGCCGGCAAGCTCCGCGATCGCGCCCGCCAGCTCGACGCCCGTGGGGCCTCCGCCGATCACCACGAAGGTGAGCAGGCGGCGCTGCGCCACGGGGTCGGCCTCTCGCTCCGCGGCCTCGAACGCGAGCAACACGCGACGACGGATCTCGACGGCGTCGTCCAGATCCTTGAGCCCGGGCGCGAAATTCGCCCAGTCGTCGTGCCCGAAGTAGCTGTTGACCGCGCCGGGTGCGAGCACGAGGTAGTCGTAAGCGAGCTGGCTGTGATCGTGCAGCGTCAGGCGTCGGGCGGCGAGGTCGACGGCGGCGACCTCCGCCAGGAGCACCTTGGAGTTGTCCTGGTTGCGCAGCTCGCGCCGGATCGGCACGGCGATCTCGGCGGGGGCGAGGCCCGCCATGGCCACCTGGTAGAGCAGCGGCTGGAACAGATGGTGATTGCTGCGATCGATCAGCGTGACGTGTACGTCCGCGTGGCGCAGCGCCTTGGTGACCGAGAGACCACCAAACCCTCCGCCCACGACCACGACGTGACGACGGAGCTTCATGACTGGGACTATAGGGCCGCTCGGGCGCGTTCGTCAGTGTTTGGCGAACAGGCGCGCGTATTCCCTCAGGCCTTCGCGGATGACCTCGAGCGCGCGTCCCAGGTCGTAGAGCTCGTCGACCTCGGGCGTCTTACCCTCGAGCGTTTTGTAGTCTTGAAAGAATCGCCTGAGCTCGGTCAGGACATGGCTCGGCAGCTGATCGGAGCTCTTGTAGCTGGCAAAGGCGGGATCATCGACGGCCACCGCGACGATTTTGTCGTCGATGCCCTTCTCGTCGACCATCAAGAAGCCGCCGATGGCCCGGGCGCGCACCACCGTCAGGGGGTGCACCGGCTCCTGCATCAACACGAGCACGTCGAGCGGATCGCCGTCGCCGCCGTGCGTGCGCGGAATGAAGCCGTAGTTGGCCGGGTAGTGAACCGCGGAATAGAGCACGCGGTCGAGCAGCAGCATGCCGGTCTTCTTGTCGATCTCGTACTTGAGCTTGGAGCCGCGCGGGATCTCGATCACCGCCGGAAACCAGTCGTCGATCGGCTCATTGACGTCGATGTCGTGCAGCGGGTGCATGGCTCGCCGAGCTTACCTCTTTCGACGCTGGCGCAGGAAGTCGCCGACGCGCACGGCGAACAGCACGCCGAGTACCGCGCCGTAGACCAGCGGCTGGCCGTCGTGGGTCTTCACGCGCATCAAGAAGTGAATGAAGCCGAGGACGGCCACGACGTAGATCAGCCGGTGCAGTCGCTTCCAGGTCCTGAAGCCCAGGCGCTGCAGGGCCTTCTTGGTCGAGGTCAGCGCCAGCGGAACCATCAGCACGAGCGCGAGGAAGCCGACCGCGATGAAGGGGCGCTTGCCGACGTCGGTCAGCACCTTGCCCAGCGCGAAGCCCTGATCGACGGCCAGGTAAAACAGGAAATGCGTGAGCGCGGTGAAGAAGCCGAGCAGGCCCAGCGTCTTTCTCACGCGGATCGGCCAGTTCCAGCCGAACAGGAGCTTGAGCGGCGTGCAGGCCAGGCAAGCCCAGAGAAAGATCAACGCCAGCAGGCCGAGCTGATTGAGCGCGGTGGCGATCGGGTTCGCGCCGAGCTCGCCCGTCAGCGCACGCAACACGAGCCAGACGAACGGCAGCAGCGAGCCCCAGAGCAGCGCTGGCTGCAGCCACGAGAGCGGCTGCGTGCGTGGCAGCGGAGCGCCCGATGCCGCGCTCAATAGTTCACCCTGAGGTCCATGCCGGCGTACAGGTGCGCGACCTGCTCGGCGTAGCCGTTGAACGGTAGTGTCGGCCTGCGCATCAGCTCGCCGATGCGTCGCTCTTCGGCCTGACTCCAGCGCGGGTGGTCCACGCCCGGGTTCACGTTGGCGTAGAAGCCGTACTCGCTCGGCGCCACACGGTTCCAGGTCGTCTGCGGCTGCTCGCTGGTGAAGCGGAGCTTGACGATCGACTTGGCGCCCTTGAAACCGTACTTCCAGGGCACGACCAGGCGCAGCGGCGCGCCGTTCTGGCCGAGCAGGCGCTTGCCGTAGAGGCCGAGCGCCATGAACGTGAGCGGGTGCGTGGCCTCGTCGATGCGCAGGGCTTCGACGTAGGGCCAGGGCAAGAGGTCGCTGGTCTGCCCGGGCAGCTGCTGTGGATCGAGCAGCGTCGTGAGCTCCACGAATTTGGCGCGCGAGGTCGGATTCAGGCGCTTGATCAGCTCGCCCAGCGGGAAGCCGAGCCAGGGGATGACCATCGACCAGGCCTCGACACAGCGCATGCGGTAGATGCGCTCCTCGAGCGGGAACCAGCGCATCAGCGTGTCGAGATCGAGCGTCGTCGGCTTCTCGAGCTCACCTTCGACGCGCACCGTCCAGGGCCGCGGCCGGATCAAGTGGCCGTAGTCGGCTGGATCGGTCTTCGCCAGACCGAGCTCGTAATAGTTGTTGTAGGTGGTGATGTCTTGAAACGACGTCAGCGCCTCGTCGATGGCGTAGCGCCCGCGAATGCTCGGCACGAGCTCGGGTCCCGCAGCGGCGGGCTGCGCTGGGCGATCGGCCGAGCCCTGGCTCGACAGCGCGATCAGGCCTCCGCCCCAGGCCGCGCCCGTGGCGGTGAAGAGCGCGGCGCGTCGCAGCAACTCTCGCCGCCGGAAGTAGAGCTCGATCGGAGTGACCTCCGAGCTCTTCGGCTCCTCGAGCGGCGGCTTCATTCCGCCCTAGACGATAACCGATGTCAGGGCAGTTCCATCCAGAACTTCCACAACCCGACGGTCGTCAGCGGCACCTGGTTACTATGCCCCTTGTCGTGGGTCGGGCACCAGATGAGCGGAAATCCGGGCTGGCAGCCCTGATACTCGACGCAGGTGGAGGGCGTGTCCGGGTTCACGTCCCAGGCGTAGGGCAAGGTCTCGTCGCTGCAGCCGTTGATGGCCTTGATCCGGTCGCGCGCGTTGATGCCCTCCTGGATCAAGTTCATGTCGTCGGTGTCGTCGTGGGCCAGCAGCGCAGCGATCGGGCCGGCGCAGTTGTCGGGCACGTCGGGCAGACCGCCGGTGGCGTTGCCCTGACCACGGATGACGCCGGCGCGCACGCAGCCGAGCAAGTTGGTGAGGCAGGAGCCGCTGCTGTAGCCCTGCATGAAGATGCGCTTCACGTCCACGCACAGGTCGACCGAGACATGCGCGAGCACGGCGTCGAAGTAGGGGACCTCGGTGAGCTCGGAGTTGCCGGGCCCGGTCGCGAAGCAGCCCCCGTTGTAGTCGTTATCCTGGTTGCTGGCCGCGCGCAGCGCGACGATGATGCCGTCGGAGCCGCTGGCGTTCTCCATGTGAAACGGGATACTGCCGTCGCAGCCGTGGGCCTCGAAGTCGACGGGATAGGCGCGCTCGGGATCGTAGTCGGCAGGCAGGCGCACCTCGTACACACGCTCGGCGCCCTCGGGAGTCCTGTCGACGTCGGGCACGTTCCGGCGCACGTACTCCTCGGCAATCAGATCCGCAGGCACCGGCTTGCCGCAACCCGTGCTCTTTTGCGGGCCCTGGTCGCCACCGCCGGCACCCCAGCCATACCGCCCGCTGGTGTCGCGCCCGCCGACCCGCCGTTGGCCGTGCCGCTGGGTCGTTCGAAGAGCACGCGGCGAGCGAGAGGAGGCACGCGGCTAGAGGGACCTGAACTCGAAGTGGCGTTCGCATCGGTGTCTCTGACCCGAGCGGAACTCGACAACGTCAGTGAAGTCGTTTCACGCCGGCTCTTGTACCGATGGTGGAAGCGCGCTGGCTGCAGGATCACCGCGGCTACTCGACCGTGAACGGCGCGACCATGCCCTCGTGGAAGTGCGACTCGAGCCCGTCGTCCTCTGGGACCACGAAGTTGCACACCAGCAGGTAGGAGCCGGGATCTAGATCGACGCTCAGCTCCTCGCTGTCGCCCGGCGCGATCAGATCGACCTCGTCGACGACCTCGACGCCATCGCCTTGCTCGTCGAACGAGCCGTCGCTGTGGGTGGGTAGGTCCGCCGCAGCCAGGTCGGTCATGACCACGACGAACTCGTGCGCGTCGTCGCCCGTGTTCTCGATCGAGAACGTGATCTCACCGGCGGTCGCCGAGGCCGGAGCAACCGTCACCTCGTACTCTCCCAGCGTGACGTTCACCGCTGCACCGGTCGCGCTCGTGCCGCTCGTGCCGCTCGTGCCGCCGTAGCCGGGCATGCCGTCGTTACCGGCGTCGTCGCTGCCGCAGCCGCCGACGCAGAACGACGCGGCGAGCGCGATCGTACCCATCAGTTTCGCATTCATGGTCCCTCGGGACCGCGAAGCTAAGACTGGCGTTCGTCAGTCGCCACAGCTCGAAAAGACGCTGCGCCGCGCGTTTTTGCTCAGGCCAGGAGCTCTTCGAGCAGCGCGTTGGGCACGCCGCGCGTGTCTTCGCCGAAGCTCGTGACGCCGAGCTGGAAGTAGTTGTTCATCAGCGTGAAGTAGAAGTCACGCAGCTGACGCGCGTTTTCCGGTTCCTCGGGCAGGATCGTGTACTGGTCGGTCTTGAAGGTGCCGCCACCGCTGCCGATCAGCGCCATGGGCAGGTCGAAGCCCGCGTGATCACCATGGTGCAGATCGCTGAACAGCATCATCACGCTGTGGTCGAGCACCGTGCCGTCGCCTTCCGGGATGGCGTCGAGCTTCTGCGCCAGATCGGCGACCTTGGTGATGTACCAGTTGCAGACCGAGGCGAAGTCGTTGTTACGCAGGCCGGCGTGCTGCGAGCCGTGGTACGAGCCGCAGGTGGCGCCGGTGAGGGGGCTGCCCGGCTCGTTGAAGTTGCGCTGCTGCACGTGGCTGTAGGTCAGATCGGAGCGGCTGTTGTCCAGCATGTACGAGACGACGCGCGTCACGTCGCACTGCATGGCCATGGCAATGAGGTCGTTCATCACCTCCGCCTTCAGGTCGTAGTCTTCGACCGTGCCGGGGTCGGCGATCGGATCGCAGCCGGCCGTGGACGGCACGCTGACCTGGTTGATCTTGGTCTCGAGCTCACGCACGCCGGTCAAAAACTCGTCGAGCTTGGCCTGGTCGCGTGTGCCGAGCTTGCCCTTCAGCGTCGTGGCGCTGCCGGTGAGCGAGTCGAGCGCGCTCTGCTGCAACGCACGGCGCTTTTCCGCGGCGGCCTGCGCGACCGGGTCGGTCATCATTCCCTGGGGCGTCGCGCCACCGGCCACCAGCGCGTCGAACACGCGCTTGGTGTCGAGCTCCTTGCCAAGCGGCGTGTCGAAATCGGACCACGACATGTTGCGCGACATCACGCTGTGCCGCTGGTCGAGCTCGCCCGGGCCGTCGAGCAGGCCGAGCTGCAGGCTCTTGGTGGCCGGGCCGTCGGTGATGCCCTGAGCGATCACCTGGTCGACCGTCACGGCGTTGATCGCCGTCGTCGCCACGTCGTAGCCGAGCTCGCCGCGGATGCGGTCACCGTCGACGCAGGTGAGCATGGCGGCCGGCATGCGCGAATGAGCGGGCAGAGCGTAGGCGCCGCGCGGCATCAGCGTGCCGATGTCCTCGCGCGTCTGTAGCTCGTACCAGGGCGGATTCATCGACGTGAGGTCGCTGCGCCAGGAGTAGTTGCCCATGTTCTTGACGATGTGAAGCTTGGACTTCACCGGCGCGAACGGCTCGAGCAGCGGTGAGAGCTGCCAGGCTGCACCCGAACCGGAGCCCGTGATGTCCCACCACTCGATGGCGGCCCCGCCCGGCATGTAGATCGGGATGAACCGCTTGGGGTAGGTCGTCGCCTGGGCGCTCACGCTACGCGGAGCGAGCGACTCGAACCACGGCAGGATCAGCGCCACGCCTGCGCCGCGCAGCACCGCGCGTCGCGAGAAGCCTTGCTTCATCGCCTTCTTCATTGTGCGTCTCCGCGGCGATAGCGAAAGATGTCATTCAGCACGAACTGCTCCACGAGCTCATTGAGGCCCAGCCCGGTCGTCTTCCAATTTTCGACGATCTGGTCGACGTAGCTCTGGCTCGGCCCGATGCTGCGCCCCAGGCCGTAGACGAAGAGCTTCTGCGCGGCACAGGGCACGAACTGGGGAGCCTGTGCCACGAGCGTCGCCAGATCAGCGAAGCCGGTGAACGTCTCGCCGGTCGGCATCTCGCCGCTGGCGTCGATCGGCAACCCGTTGGTGTAGGTGGCGCGGTAGCCGCCGATGGCGTCGAAGTTCTCGAGCCCCAGACCCACCGGGTCCATGGTGTTGTGGCAGGGCGCGCAGGCGGGGTTGGCTCGGTGCAGCGCGAGCACGTCGCGCACCGTCTGGTTCTCGCCGGGCGCGGGTAGCTCGGCCACGATCACGTCGTCGGGCGGCGAGAGCTCGGTACACCACAGCGCGTCGAGCACCCACTTGGCGCGGATGCTCGGCGCCGTGCGGTCCTTACGCGAGGTGTAGGTGAGAAAGCCGGCCAGGCCCAGGAAGCCGAAGCGCTGATCGCCCGTGTCCTCCACGCGCGAGAGCCCGGCTTGAGCCGGTGGGGCCATGCCGTAGACCCCGGCGAGCGCTGGGGTGACGAAGTTGACGTCGGCGGTCAGAAACTCCGAGTACGAGCGCCCACCGTGCAAGAACTCGTCGAAGTAGGCGCCCATCTCCTGCTGCATCGAGAGCTTCAGATCGGCGTTCCACGTGGGGTAGAGCGCCACGTCGGCTTCGTGCAGATCCAGGCGCTTGCCGCCCAGCCACTGCGCCGCAAAGCTATCGATCAGCATCGACGACTTCGGGTCCGCGAGCATGCGCTGGACCTGGGCCGTCAGTGTCGCGGAGTCGAGCAGGGCGCCGCTGCCGGCGAGCTGGAACAGCTCGTCGTCCGGCATGCTGCTCCACGCCATGTAGGAGAGGCGCGATGCGAGCTCGTAGGCGCTCAGCGGGTGGACCGCGGCGGACAGCGGATCCGCGTCGAACTCCATGCGGTAGAGGAACTGCGGCGACGCCAGGATGACGCTGACGACCTGCTGCAGTGCCGCGTTGTGGTCGTCACCGAGCGCCAGGGCCGCCTGGTAGCGAGCCACGAAATCCGTCGTTTCCCAGGCTTCGAGCGGCCGGCGGAAGGCGCGCAGGCGGGGTTGGCTCGGTGCAGCGCGAGCACGTCGCGCAC
>DATLIL010000399.1:0-7272 GCA_035539475.1 Polyangiaceae bacterium | reverse complement strand
CCGTGCGCCGCGAAGTGATGGATCATGCCGGGGCGCAGCGCCTTGAAATGCCGAGTGTCGTGGCCCACCAAGATGTCGCCGTCGACGTTGGCGAGCGACACCTGGCCCTTGATCGCCCTGAGTCCGGCCCTACCCGAGCGCACGAGCACGGTCAGCTTGTGTGGCGCCGACAGCGCGACGGCGCTCTCGGATCCCTTCGGTACTTCGACGTCGACGCTGCCGCTCTTGACGAGCACGGTGTACACGGGGCGTTTTCGTCCGGCGGAGACCTCAATCTCCTGAGGCTGGCCGAGTACGCGGAGCTCCGCGCCAGGTCGCGCACGCAAGATGGGGCCGCCGGGCAGCTGCCAGTGTCCGACATCGTCCGCTGGCGGTGCGGCAAATCCACTCCGAGGTGCGGCTGCGAGAGCCACGAGAGCGAGAAGAAGGGCGAGCTTGCGCATGGTTCCTCGTGGGTGAGGAAGCGCACGTCGCGTGCCGGCCGGCAGTGACCTGCGGACGGGTAGTTACGCGCTCGTCAGCGAGAGAATACGACGCGATATGACGCAATCGCCCAGAGCGGGCTGCACTGCTGCGGACTATTCACCAGCGCCGGCCGTACCGGCTATTTCTCGGCGAAGTGAGCGATCGAACACGAATGTCGCGAATGGAACGATCGAGGCCCCGAAAGCGAGCAGCGACCGCTGTGCCGGCCAACGTCGCTCGCTCGCCGCCCTGAACAGCGCGACCACGAAGACGAGGAAGAGCAGACCGTGCACGCTGCCGACGATGCGCACCGCGAGCGGCAAGCCAGCCATGTACTTGAGCGGCATCGCGACGAACAACAGGACCACGAAAGAGACGCCTTCCAGCAAGGCGACGATACGGAGTTGGCGGAGCTCGTTCATGACCGTGGCAGCGCGTTTCAGGTCGGGCGTTCGACTTTGCCGCTCACGTGGCGCGCGAAGCGCCCCTCGCGACCGTGCACCGGATCGTTGCTGTCCCACGGCCAGCCGCCGAAGCGGGTGCGCTGGAAATCGGTGTAGGCCTGGCGAATCTCCTCACGTGTGTTCATCACGAACGGTCCCTGCTGCGCCACGGGTTCACCGATCGGCCGACCCTGGAGCATCAAGAGCTCGCACTCGTCGGGACCATTCTGCAGCACGGGTGCTGCATCTCCGCGCAGCTCGACGATGTGCCGCGGCGGGATTTCGCGCGCGCCCACACGCAGCGTGGAACCCCTGAAGAAGTAGAGCGAGCGATTGGTTTCGCGTTCCGTGGCGGGCAGGGTAAAGCGCGCGCCGGGCGCCATCTTGATCGTCCAGATGGCCACGTCGCTGCCGCTCATGCTGGCGTAGGAGTTCGGCGGCGGATTCGGTGCCTGTTTGTCCTTGTATCGCCCGGCCACGATCGTGACCTGAGTCGCGCGACCCTGTTCGTCGGTCACGGTGCTCGTGGGGATCGCGTCCTTCCACAGCATGGAAAAGTGCGGCTCGGCCATCTTGTTCGAGCTCGGCAGGTTCAGCCAGATCTGGAACAGCTCGACGGGGTTCTGCTTGTCGCGCTCGAGCAGTGGGAACATCTCCGCGTGCTGGATGCCGCTACCGGCGGTGAGCCACTGCACGTCACCGTGACCGTAACGCGCAGCGGCACCGAGTGAATCGGAGTGATCGAGCAGTCCGCGCCGAACCACGGTGACGGTTTCGAAGCCCCGGTGAGGGTGGCTGGGGAAACCAGGTACGGCGCGCCCGTGGTACATGCGCCAGCCGTCCTTGCCCTCGAAGTCGCTGCCCATGCGCCGCCCCTCCAGCGACGCCGCAGGCCCGAAGCGATCGTTGGCCTGGGGATAGAGGTCGTCGTGGTGCACGCAGAACAGGAACGGATCCTTGGTTTGCCACTGTGGCTGCAGCGGGGCGACCGAGAGTACGGCTTCTCCCGCAGTGCCGGGGTACTCCGCCTCACGCTCGGGCTCGGGCTCGCGTGACTGCTTGGTGCAACTCTCGATGCTGACGGCGGCAGCAATCAGCTTGAGCGCTTCTCTTCGGCTGACTTCACTCACGGCCCCCTATGGTGGTGGAGGATCGCGCCAGCGGCAAGGAGCCCTACTCGTAGCCGTAGTCTGCGCAGGTTTCGTCGCAGTCGACGTAGAACGAGAGCACCTCGGCGCGCATCGGCGTCCAGCCGTCGCGGAACCACTCCACCGAACCGCTCTCGACCTTGGTGCAGCTCTGAGGAGCGCCGGAGCAGCTGTTGCCCACGCTGGCGTTGGTCACGGTGACTACCATGAGACACCGATCCGCCACAGTGTCTTCGATCACCCCGGCGCTTTGCCAGCGACACGCCACGTTGGGCAGTCGTCCTTCGGCGGAGCAGGCAGTCAACGAAAGGAGTAACAACAGGGCACGAGCAGCGCTCACGCCGAGGGCTGAGCAAGACCAGGGCCACGCAGTGCGCGTGGATTTTCACTGATCGACTGCGTGAAAGGCGCTAACCGCTCAGGCGAATGCGCGCGGACGATCGCGCGTCCGCGCGATGTTCGATGAAGCTGCGGATGGCCTCGAGGCCCTTGGCGGTCAGACCGACGAACTTGATGCCGACGACGTAGCCGTCGGTCGGTGAGAAGCGACGGATCGCGCCGCGTGTGTGAAACGACGGCAAACCCGGCAGACTGATCACGAGGTCGACCTCGGTGCCGATCAGCTTGGCGTCGAGGCGCACGTTCATGCGCAAGGCGATGCCGCGCTCGCTGACGTCGACGGCGTGCACCAGGTCGAGCATCTTGGCGGCGACGAACTGCACCTCGATCGGCTCGCGCATCGAGGGCTTCACGCGCAGGGAGTCACGGCGTTCAAAGAACATGGTTGCCGTCCCCCCGCGGGCGCTCGCGCCGGAGCTCGGCGGCGACCACGGGTCCGAGGGCGGAGGACGACAACGGCTTCATCAGCGTTGCGACCGCGCCGTTCTGGCGGCAGTGTTCACGAATGTCGGGCTCTTCGGCCCGCGAGGAGAGCACCGCGATGCGCGTGTCCGGTAGCCCCCTCATCAAGAGCCGCAAGGCGACGAAGCCGTCGACGTCTGGCATGACCAGGTCGAGCAAGACCAGGTCCGGATCCATGGTCTTGACCAGCTTGAGCGCCTCCGCGCCGTTCTTGGCCACGCCGATCACGCGCACGCCGGGTAGCTCGCCGCACACCTTGACGTGCTCGCGCGCCATGAGCTCATCGTCGTCTACGAGCAAAATCGAGAACGCCTTGGCACCCATCAGCACTCTCCTGGGGCGCGGCTGGATAGAGGCCGGCCACCCTAGAAACACCATGACAGGTTTTCACGTTCTCCGCGCCGTGGTTGTTGGGCGCAGTTTCGTGCACAAAAGGAGCGCTCAGGCCACCGTGTAGGCGGCCCGAGTGATCACTGCCCGACTTTGAACGCCGAAAGTACCGTGCCGAGCTGCGCCGTTGCGCGCTGCGCCGTCGAAAAAAGGGCGCGGCCACGCTCGGCGTTTGCTCCCAGGTGCGCGAAGGCGTCGGCGAGCTTGGCCGGCGTGAAGAGCTTCACGTTCTTGTTGAACCAAGAAATGGCCGTGACCACGCCGCGGACCGCAGGGACGTTCGAGACCACCGCGATCGGCGGCTGGGCGTCCCCCAGGACGTCGAGAAACGTGCCGCGCTGCAGCGTGTTCGGCACCCCGCCGTCGGTGAAAATCAGCATTTTCAGGCGCTGCTTCGGCGTGTTGCGCAGCGCCGCGAGCCAGCTCGCCCACTCGAGCTCGGAGGGCGGGTTCGCGGTGTGCAGCACGATCATGATGTCCCCATCCACCGCGAACGTCATGGTCTTCATGCGAGCTCCGAGCCTGGCCGACCATAGTCGCACGGGGCGGCTTTTCGAGGCAAGGGCGGCCCGCGCGCCCCTCGCCGGGCTGGTTTGGTGCCTCAACGAGGGACCGGGCTCACATCACTTCTTGGCCTTGTCGTCCTTCTTGTCGCTCGTCTTATCGGCGCCTTTGTCCTTGTCCTTGCCCTTGTCCTTGGGCTCGGGCTTGCAGTCTCCGGACGGGCACTTCACGTCGCAGCTCGCATTGGCGGCACACTGGGTCTGGCACTTGCCACCGGCGCAATCGACGTTGCAGGTGGAGTTTGCGGGGCAGTTGCTCTTGCAGTTGCCGCCATCGCAGTCGAGGTTGCAAGTTGCGCCAGGCCCACAGTGCAGCTTGCAGTCGCCGCCAGGGCAATCGAGCGTGCAAGTCGCGTCCTTGCCGCACTTCATGTCGCAATGGCCGCCCTCGCACTTGTGCGTGCAGTCCTCGCCCTTCTCACACTTCCAGTTGCACTTGCCCGCGGCGCAACCCTTCTCCGCCTTGGCGGGCTCGTCCGGCTTCGCTCCGGGCTTGTCCTTGGTTGCCTCCTCCTTCGGCTCATCCTTGGCGGTTGTTCCCGGCTCGTCCTTCGAGATCGCCGACGAGGTCGTGCTGGTCGACTCACCGTCGTTCGCGCTCGAATCCGCGGAGCCCGTTCCATCACCCGAGCCATCGACGTCGGCCGACGATTCAGCGTGCCCGGAGGCACGACAGCCGGCGAATCCGATAGCGAGTGACAACATTGCGCCCGTAAAGAGACACGCTCGAATCATTTGAAGCTCCTTGTCCTGGTCGTGAGTGGGGAATGGAGACTGCGCTTTAGCAGGTCTTGGTTCTTGACAATGCGCGGCGCTTGACAGTTCGCACGAAGCGACTCATCATCGCCTGCATCAACACGAGGATGGTGTCGGGCTTCTAGAAGTTTTCAGTTCGTTCGGTTCGGTCAAGAGCGTAGCCGTTCGACGTTCAACGTCGCGTTTTTATTCTACGCAGCACGTCTAGAGCCCTGGCGCCTTCAGCCCTTATTGCGGGGTGGTAGGAGCGGTTCCTACGCCGGGATAGCCTCCCGGAGAGGCTTGTTCGATTCAAGCCCCCGCTACCACGTGGCGCGTCACGTCGCCGGATGCAGCTTCGTCTCGCATCCGACTCGAAAGCCGTGGCGCGCAGTCGTGACCCGAGCCGCCGGTATAGTTCCGGCGCAGTCGGGCAAGTGTGTTTTTCAAAAGGAGTAACTCAATGCATCTCATTCACAATTCAAGCCTATTTCGCGCTCATCTCACCGAGCTTGCCCAGCAGGCCAAGGGGCTCAAGCGCCGCCTGCGCGCGCGCTGGACGGGACCGATGGCCGACGAGCAACGCGAGCTCTGTCGGCTCAAGCTTCGCATCACCGAGCTCTGCGCCCTGCGCGCGCTGTCGCGCGGCAAGCTTCATTTTCGTAATCGGCAGCCCGGGCACGAACACTGCCCGAGCCTCGAGCGCTGCCATGCACGCATCGCCGAGCGCCTCGCTCCGGCGTACGCTGCGCCACAGGAGCTCGGTCTATGAGCGAAGTCCTCGTCGATATCGGCTGCAACCTCACGCACAAACAATTCGTCTCCGACCGAAGCGAGGTGATCGAGCGCGCGCGTGGCGCTGGCGTCGCGTTCCAGATCGTGACCGGACTGACGGCGCGCCTCAGCCAGGAGGCGCTGGAGCTGGCGCGCTCCCTGCCGGAAGTGCTGTGCTCCACGGCCGGCGTGCATCCGCACAACGCGAGCACGTTCGATCGCCACACGCGCGGCGAGCTCACCGTTCTGGCGCGCGCGCCGGAGGTGGTGGCCGTGGGTGAGTGCGGGCTGGACTACGATCGCGATTTCTCGCCGCGACCGGCGCAGAGGCAGGCTTTCGAGACGCAGCTCGAGATAGCGGCCGAGGTCGGTAAGCCGGTTTTCCTGCACCAGCGCAGCGCGCACGACGATTTCACGCGCATTCTCGAGAACGCGCGGCCGCGGCTGTGCGGCGGCGTGGTGCACTGCTTCACCGGCAGCGAAGCGGAGGCCGAGCGATACCTCGAGCTCGGCCTCTGCATCGGCATCACGGGCTTCGTCTGCGACGAGCGTCGTGGCACCCATCTGCGCGACGTCGTGAAGCGCATTCCGCTCGACCGATTGATGGTGGAGACCGACGCGCCCTTCCTCCGGCCGCGCGATCTGCCCGGCGGCACCGGTCGGCGCAACGAGCCAGCGTTCCTGCCGCACGTCGCGGCCAGCGTCGCTCGTCACGTGGGCTGTTCGCCGAGCGAGGTATGGCGCAGCACGACGGCGACGGCGTTTCGCCTGTTCGGTCTCGCCGGGCGCTTTGCCCAGCCGCCGTGAATTCTCGCGCCTTGCCAGGCGCCCGCTGGTGCTTAGCTTGCGCGGCGCTCGCCCCGGGCGAGTGGAGGAAAAATGCGCCGCTGGAGCCAACGGGGATGGGCGACGTTGCTGCTGAGTGTGTGCGCGCTCGGCTGCGGTGAAGAAGAGCAAGAGACGACGGAGCAGTCCTTTCGGACGCGCCAGCCCTTCGCGGAGCCCGAGGAGCTCGTCAGCAGCGACGGCGTGCTCGAGGTCACGCTGAAGAGCGCTCCGGCCGAGCTCGTGGTGAGCGGTCGCCCCGTCCACGGCGAAGCCTACAACGGCACGTTCGTGGGGCCGACGCTACGCCTCGAGCCCGGCGACGAGATCCAGCTCTCGCTCGAGAACGGGCTCGAGCAGCACACGAACGTGCATTTCCACGGCTTTCACGTCAGCCCCAGCGGGAACTCGGACAACGTCCTGCGCCACATCGCGCCCGGCGAGACCGGCGACTATCTGGTGCAGGTCCCCGAGAACCACGATCAGGGGGTGTTCTGGTACCACTCGCACCAGCACCACGACTCCGAGTCGCAGGTCTTTCAAGGCCTTTCAGGGACGATCGTGATCGGAGACACGCGCCGGCTCCTGCCCGAGCGCTTTGCGGACGTGCGGCGCCGGGTGCTGGCGCTCAAGGATCTGCAAGTCGAGAAGGGAGCCATCGTGGCTGCCGACATCGACAGCGACGCGCCCACCACCCGCACGGTCAACGGCCTGGTCGATCCCACGCTCGAGGTCCGTCCCGGCAGCACCGAGCTGTGGGACATCGCCAACATCAGCGCCGACATCTTTTACGACGTTGAGCTCGAGAGCATGACGCTGCTCGTCGTCGGCGAGGACGGCAATCCCGTCGAGAGCACCTGGGCGGATTCACATCTGGTACTTCCGCCGGGCAAGCGTTTCGAGGTGCTGGTCTCCTTCGAGGGCGCTGGAGAGCTGGCGTTCAAGACCCGAGAATACGATCAGGGTGGAGACCACTACCCGGAGGTGGATCTGATGCACGTCTCCGTCGCGGGCGACGACGTGACGCCGATCACCGCGCTGGGCGAGGGCCAATCGCTGCAAATGGCG
>DATLIL010000398.1:0-4881 GCA_035539475.1 Polyangiaceae bacterium | reverse complement strand
TGGCGACGTCGCTGACCGTGGCGGCCGTAGTAGTACGCTCGGCGCTCATCCGCGTGTTTGCGTAGCACGCTTCGGAGCTAGCCGGCGTTTCCGGCCTTTCCAGCCCTAAAAGCTCGCTGACTCGCAGCGTGGGATATGCAGACTGCAGGCCTTCGGGCGAGAGCGGGCGCTCGAGGACGGACACCTCGCTGCCGTGGCCCTGGTCTAAAAGAAGTTTCCGCACGCAACCCGATTGGCCGAGTCGCCCGCCGGGGTGACGATCAGCACGTGGCCCGAGATGTCAGTGTCGAGGTTGTGGTCGGCAACCGTCCAGTTCGTGTTCGTGTCGCTTCCCGCGCGGTTGAAGGTCGCCGTGGCCTTGCCGCCCGAGCAGTTGACCGTGCCCATCTCGCCACGCGCGCCCCACGGTACGCCTTCGGTGTCGGCGTTGTCGCACGAGTAACCGTCGTGAATGGTGATGACGTTCTCGCCGTCGGGACAGTTGCCGGTGATGTCGACCACCGCCTCGACGTCGATACCCGTCTGGGTGAACGTGACGGTGCCCGAGATACCAGTGCGGAACGTGCAGATCGCCGTGTTGCCGTCCCCGGGCGGACCGGAGCCGCCGCTGCCGCCGCTGCCAGCGCTGCCACCACTACCGCCCAACGCGTTGGGATCGAACGGAACCGAATTCGGCCCGAACAGCCCGCCGTTGTCGCTGCCGCCGTAGGCCGCGTACACGGGCGGAGCGCCGCCATAGGTCGTGGTGGTTCCGCCCGTCGTGGTGGCAGGAGTGCCCCCCGTGGTCTGACTGCTGCCGCCCGAACCCGAGCCTGCGCCCGCGCCCGCGGAAGGCGAGCTCGGCGCTTCTTCCAGGGAGCAGGCCAGGCTCAACGAGACGACCGCGATACAGGAGGGGAGCGTTGCGCGCATGGGTCCTTGCTTCAGGCGAAGAGGCCGGTGACGGCACCTTGAGAGAAATCGGTATCGCCGAACGTGGTCATCGGCACGCCAAAGGCAGTGGCGACCGCAGCCCAGATGTCGTTCATGTAGCGGCCGCCGAAGCGGATGTGCTGGCCCGTCTGCAGACCCAGGGTCTTTCCACCGAACATCAGGGTCGGCATGTTCTCGATCGAGTGCGAGTTACCGATGCAGCACTCGTTGATGTACACGACCAGGGTGTTGTCGAGCATCGTGCCAGCGCCCTCGGGCGTAGCCTTCAGTTCCTGCAGGAACCCCGAGAGGATCTCGCTGTAGAAGAGATCGGTCCGCGCCTGGTAGTCCGTCGCGCCGGTGTCGTGCGACATGTTGTGGTGACCGTTCGTGTAGTCGAAGCCGTCGATCACGTTGGAGAAGCGCAGATCGGAGTTGCCGTGCGCGAAGGTGAACGTGGCCACGCGCGTGAGATCGCACTTGAACGCCGCTGAGATGATGCCGAGCTGGTTCTTGGCGGCGTTGAGGTGCTGCGCCTCGTCGATGGTGACGCCGCCGGGAGCCTCCGGCAGCACGAGCTGCTCGGGTTTGTCACAAGCCGCGCCTGGGGCCGTACCGTCGGTCTGGATCTTGGCTTGCAGCTGCTGCAGGCCTTCCAAATGGGAGTCGAGCTTGGGTAGCTGCGAGGCCGGCACGTGCCCGCGCAGGCGGTTCAGGTCCTTGAGCGCGAAGTCGAGCACGCCCTGCCGCTGCGCGCGCATCCGCGCCAGGGCTTCGGGGCTGAGCGACGCTTCCGCCGGAGCGAACAGCTTGGAGAACAGGAAGTCCGGACGGCTCTCGGCGAAGAGCGGACCGTTGGACTTGCTGTAGGACATCACCTTGAACGAGGGCAGGCCCACGCTCGAGGGCCGGTACGCCGTCGATTGCAGCGACGGGACCGCGGTGCCCTGCAGCATGGTCGACTGCTCGAGCAGGATCTGATCGATCGACTTGTCGGCGCCGGTGATGTTCTTGGCGTTGGGATCGCCGCCCGCATCCGTGCCAGGGATGTCGATGAAGCGCTTGCCCGTCATCATCGTGATCAGGCCTGCCGAGTGCTGATCGCCGGGCCAGCCCATGTCGCGCGGACAGGTGGTCTCGTTGATGATCACCATCTCGCTCTTCACGGGCTCGAACGGAGCGATGATCCGGGGCAGCGTGAAGTTCGTCGCGTCACCCGTCTGCGGGAAGAAGTCCTCCGGCAAGGTGCCGCACGGACGGTGCACGATCAGCAGGCGCTGCGGAGCCGCATCCTGCGCCGAGGCGAACATCGGGCGCAGGAACATACCTGCCGCGCCGGCGCCCATCCCTGCGAGCAGGGCGCGCCTCGGAATGTAGATCTGAGGTCGTCGCTTCATGGCATTTCCGTTCCTTCAGCAGCAGCGGGATCCCTCGTGACGAAACCCGGCGACGTCAGCATCGCGCGGAAGAAGTCCGCGAACGTCCCGGTCTCGGCGAACTTGTCCTTGACCTCCTGCAGCGAGCAGGAAGTGTCGACCTTCACCTCTCGACCGAGCACGAAGGGCGCGAGGTTCGTCGACGCGCAGTCCGACAGGCGTCGACCGACGCTGAGCCTGCTGGCGAGCTCGGGCAACCCCGTGACCGCGCCGTCGAGCTCCGGGCCCAGGCCCGCGATCGTGGACGTGCTGTCGATCGCCTCGTTGTAGCGCCCGATCGGATCGTACTTCTCGGTCGCGAGCCCCAGCGGATCGAACAGGCTGTGACAGCCGGCGCAGGTGCTCATCGCGCGGAGACCCGCGAGCTCACGCTCCGTGGCGTCTTTGGGGAAGGTGTCGGCGATCTCCAGTGCTCCGGGCGGGGGCGCGGGGATCTGCCCGCCGCAGGCCAGCGCGTAGTAGACGAACAGGCCGCGGTGGATCGGGTCGCTCACGGTCGGACGCGAGAAGGCAGCAAGCACCGCGGGCTGGCTGAGAATGCCGAGGTTCCACTGCGGCAGCGTGACGTCCACCGGCAGGAGCTCCGTGCTGGTGACGCCGGGGATGCCGTACACCGTGGCGAGCTCCTGATTCAGGTACATGCGCTTGGACGAGAGCAGGTCCGCGATGTTGCCGTTCTTGAACAGATCCTGAACGAAGAGCTGCGCGCTCTTGTACAGACTGTCCTTCAGGCTGGGCGTGAACTCGGGGAAGATGGCGGGATCCTTCTCCGTGCGCGCCAGGCGCTCGATGCCGAGCCAGTAACCGGCCTTCTTGCTCAGGTTGGCGGCCACCGCGTCGGTGGCGAGCAGGCGATCGACCTCCGCGGCGAGCACCGACGGCGTCGCCAGCGAGCCGTCCATCGCCTTGGCCCAGAGCGAATCGTCGGGCACGGATTCGTACAGCGCGAAGGACAGCGCCGAGGCGATCTCGTGGGGGGTGAGCATGACCTTGGCGGTGGGGCCGCCGGGCGTGAGCGGACCGAGCTCGGTGCGATAGAGGAACGACGGCGCCTGCAGCGCCGCCTCGATCACCAGCCGCACGCCGACGCTCGGACCGTCGACGCCGGAGCTGTCGTAGATCGCGACCAGGTCGGCGACCTCGGTGTCGGTCAGCGGTCGCCCGAAGGCGCGCGCGACGCGATTGCGGATGAAACCATCGACGCACGTCTTGTCGCCGCAGGGCAGGAACGTCGCGAGGTGAGAGGTCACCGCTTGCGCCGCGGCCTGGCGTGCAGCTGTCTCGTACGCGAGCGCCGTGTTGGGGTTGACGATCGAGAGCTCCGACAGATTGGTGAAGTCGGCGGTCTCGACGCGCGCCTCGGAGACCTCCGCCGGCATCGTCACGCCGAAGACCTCACGCACGATGTTGACGTACTGCTCGTCGGTGATGCGCCAGACGCGCGCCGGTGCCAGCGAAGTACCGGTCGTGCACTCAACCCCGGAGGGTGAGGTCGACGTCGTCGGGGGAGTCGTCGGGTCAGTTGAAGGCGACGGGCCCTTGGAGCCGTCGCCGTCGACCGTGCCCGTGCAAGCGGCAGCGCCCGCGAGCACGACGATCATCGCGCCCGCTAGGGTCCGGAAGGGGAAGCCACGGCGCCCTTCCCTGCCCCTGGTCTGTGCGGTGGTAGGCAACATCGTGGAACAAATGTTACCGGTAACAAATGGGCGAAGGCAAGAAAGAAAATGAACTACGTCCAAGATGGAACTATCGCTCATCTCTGCCATTCGGTGTTGCGCAACAGTGCTCTTCGCGGCTTCGTGAAATCGGTTCGCGGCTGCGTTTTTGTTGAGCCGTTCGCTATCGCTCGAGCATGCAAGCGCACAGTCACTCCCGGTAGTTGCGGAGCGACCGAGTCGCCCGATGAAGCTGCCTAACGCATGGCGTAACCGACCAACGGCGCTCGCTCGAATCACGACGATTCTCCGATAATTTATGTGGTTTTCGGAACTGCGCGCGGCGTGCTGCGCGACGAAAACCAGGCAACGGCCGTCGCAGGTTGCACTACACGTGGCGCCAATGGCAGTGACGAGAGTGGCACTGCCGACGGTGGCAGCGCGCGCAATCGGTGATGACAGCTTTTGATCGAACGCCCGAGTTCGCGCGAGACGGCGTTACGGACACGTCGCGGCTGTCGGCAGATCACCTTCTCTAGGTCACGCCGCGCGCACAGAACGGTTCAACAAACACTCGTGGAGACGCTCCCAGGGTTCGATCAGCGCCGCGTGCCACGAGTGTGTTTGGGGCACACATTGTCGCGAGGCGGGTCCGCGGGTCGGAGCCGGGACGAACTCGGCCGGGCAGCCGAGGGCGCTACGAAGCACCTAAACCCTCATGAAGCTTGAGACATGCCGGATCCTGCGCTAACGCGGGGCCCCGTGTTTCTGACGCCCGTGACTGATTTCGAGGCAGCTTGCTGAGCACCCGCTCCCGGGCAGCCTTCAAAGGCAGCCTTTTCTGGCTCGTTGTCGCGGCGTTGCTCGTCGTCCTGCCC
>DATLIL010000397.1:0-1593 GCA_035539475.1 Polyangiaceae bacterium | reverse complement strand
GTCGAATCGTGCGGCAAGGTCAGCGTGTCGTGACCGCTGCCCGCCGTGCAGCCGTCGACGGCAGAGTCGGTGTTGGCGGCGCGGATGGCAGCCGGCAGCGTGCAGACCGCGTTGTCGACGGCGATAACGGCAGCGTTCGCCGGTGATGCAGCTACTACGAGCGCGAGCGCGCTGAGGCCCCAGCCCAGTCGGGATTTCACCATGACGACGCCCTCAGCAGGTTTCGGGCCAGCGTTCCGCTGACGGCGGACCTCACGGGGCAGGGATTTTGAGGAGCAGCGTCGCTCCGGCGCCAGCGCCCCGGACGTCCGCCGTGGGTCCGTGGACGTCCGGGCTTCGGCCGAAAAGCCGACGGGGGGCGACGATGCTGTCACTCCTCGCGCCCGCCCGGCCTCGCTAGGTTCGTCTTCGTCATGAACGTCCCGCTCCTGATCGGCGCCATCGTGCGCCAGACCACCGTGCTCATCGCCGAGCTCGCCACGACGGGTGGCGTGCGGGCGCCCCTGGCGCAGGTCGCCGATCAGGTCTTTGGCGATCTGGTGCGTGAGCTCGAGCGTCAGGGCGTGAGCCGCAAGGTGAGCGCCGACATGTTCGGCATGACGCTGCGCTCCTATCAGCGCCGCATTCAGCGCCTGGGTGAGAGCAACACCGAGCGCGGGCGCTCGCTGTGGGAAGCGGTGCTCGCCTACCTGCAAGGGAGCGGCGCGGTGACGCGCGGGCAGGTGCTCGCGCGGTTTCACCGCGACGACGAGGCGCAGCTGCGCGGTGTGCTCCACGACCTGACCGAGAGCGGGCTGGTCTTCGCCTCGGGTACGGCTGCGGACTCGGTCTATCGCGCCGCCAGCGAAGACGAGCTCGGCACGCTCAGGCGCGTACGGCGCGGTGAGTCGCTCGACGAGCTCGTCTGGGTGATCGTTTACCGCGAAGGCCCCGTTTCGAGGGAAGCGCTGTTGCCGCTCGGCGGCCTGGCTCCCGACGAGCTCGACGCCGCGCTCGAGCGACTGTGCAAGGACGGGCGCATCGTGCGCAGCGAGCGTAACGGCGGCCAGTACTCCGCGACCTCCTTCGTGGTGCCACTGGGCTCGCCGGTGGGCTTCGAGGCCGCGGTGTTCGACCAGTTCCAGGCCATGGTTCGCACCATCATCGGGCGACTGCGTGGGGCCGCGCCCGAGCTCGACCTGCCCCAGGGACTCGAAGCGCGCGACACCATGGGCGGCAGCACCTACAGCTTCGATCTCTGGTCCGGCCACCCTCACGTCCACGAGGCGCTGGGGCTCCTGGCCGAGTACCGCAGGCGCGTGGGCGAGCTACGCGAGAAGATCGAGACGTACAATGCCAGCGTGGGCCTGCCGCCGAGCTTCGTGCGGGTGACGAGCTACGCGGGCCAGAGCATCTTGCAGCACGACAGTGCGGAGGACAACGGAGCATGAAGAGCATGGGTCGGTGGTTTCGGGGCGTGATCGCGGCGGGGCTCTTGCTTGGGGGCTGTCAGGGTGACGGCGCAGGGCCGAGCGTGGGCAGCGAGTCGCACTTCTTGAGCGATTGCAGCATGAGCTGCGGCGCGGGCTTCGAGTGCCTGTGCGGAGTTTGCAC
>DATLIL010000396.1:0-6336 GCA_035539475.1 Polyangiaceae bacterium | reverse complement strand
CACCCTCAAGGCAGGAGAAGCTCCGTCGGCGTGAAGAGGAGAATGCGAGTCCACGTTTGGTCGAGCAGTTGGAAGTTCCCGAAGGCGTCCCACGCCGCGTCGGAGGGCTGGGAGGTGTTCACGTGCACCACGTTGAAGGGCGGGACGTAGCACCCCTGGGTCGAGCTGCGCGATCCTGGACGGCCAGCACAAGCGCGCGGCTATCGCGATGACGCGCTCGCAGGAGTACATCAAGAAGCGCAAGGGGACGCTGGGGATTGAGAGCCTGTGCGTGACGTTGTTCGTCGACGCTGGGCTCGAGAGGGCGCAGCAGCGGTTCGCGGACTTGAACCGTTTCGCGGTGAGGCCGAACAACTCGCTCGGCCTCCTCTACGACCACCGCGATGAGCTCGCGAACCTCACGCGCGCCGTCGTGCGCGACGTTGTTCTCTTCCACAAGCTCACCGATGGGGAGAAGACGTCCGTGTCCGGCGGCCCGAACAAGCTCTTCGCGCTGGCTAGCATCCACGCGGCCACGAAGGCGCTCCTCGCCGGGTTCAGCGGGAGCTTCGAGACCGCGAGGCAGATCGCCGTCGACTTCTGGACCGAGGTGACCCGCGTCATGCCGCTCTGGCACGAGGTCGGCCTCGGCAAGGTCCGAGCGGCCGAGCTGCGGGAGAAGTACGTGGACGGGCACGCGGTCGCGCTCGAGGCCCTCGGCCGGGCCGGCAACGCACTGCTGCGGGAGCGGCGCGAGGACTGGAAGAGCGTCCTGGCGGGCCTGGGGACGCTGGACTGGTCCCGTGCGAGCTTGCGATGGGAGGGGCGAGCGGTCGTCAACGGCAGGATCGCGAAGAACGCCACGAGCGTCATCCTCACGGCGAACTTGATCAAGGTGCGCCTCGGGTTGGAGCTCTCGATCGAGGACCGGCGGCATGAGTCCGTGCTGGTCTCCGAGGAGGCGCAGATCGACGAGGACAACATGCAGGGCGACAGGGCAGCGGCGACGGCAGCCTGAGGAAGAACAAAAGGCGGCGCAGCTCAAGGGGGGCTGCGCCGTTGCGTTTTCGAGGCGCTGTCCCCTCGGTGCCGCCCCGTGTGGTGCGGGAGCTGTCCGCGGCTCCTGCTTCTTAGCTCTGAGAAGCGATTGCCCTTGCTGCGTGCCGCCGTTCTCGCTTGACGCTTCACGACACAACGTCGCGTGAGGGGTCACGGCCAAACCCGGCCGTCCACCCCAAAGGCGAGGTCCGCTTGACCCGGTCGTCCGTGCCGAGGGGGGCAAGTTGATCGACAGCAGATGACGTGACGCGGGGATCGTCCCGGCGCAGCCTCCAAGAGCGTCTCCATTCCGCGCGGGCCTGCGTCCGAGGATCACGGGGACGGTGCGCGCGAGCAGAGCGGAGCGGCGTGGGCCGTCGTTCTGGCCTCATGCACGAATGCTCTCACTACAGCGTCGCGTAGAGCACGTTGATGCACATCTCGTCGTTCGGCACTTCTTCAACCGACAGCCGCCGCCGGTGCTGCGTACCGCGCTGGACCGCTACCCCGCGCACCTGGCGGCGCGCGTCGGGAAGTGAGTCTCGGTGCGTGCCGCGTGGCCAGAGAACGTGTAGAATTTCTTCATAATGTCTTTCACTCCGCTCAACGGACTTAACGCCTTCATCGCCGTCGCGCGGCGCCTCAGCTACGCGGCCGCCGCCCGGGACCTCGGCGTCTCGACCTCCGCGCTCAGCCAGTCGGTGCGTCATCTCGAGGAGCGCCTTGAGGTGACCTTGCTGACGCGCACCTCACGCAACGTCGCGTTGACCGACGCGGGCCATCGTCTCCTCGAGAACGGGGGCCCCGCCGTCGACCAGGCGCTCGAGTCCCTGAAGACCGTGAAGGCCCGACGCGGCGAGGTCACGGGACGCGTCCGACTCACCGTTCCCAGCGTCTCCGTGGCGCTCGTGCTCACGGACCTGCTCCCTCGGTTCTTCGCCAAGTATCCGAAGGTAAAGGTCGAAGCACATGTCGATGATCGCCTCGTGAACACCGTGGCGGGCGAGTTCAACGCCGGTATCCGGCTCATCGAGTCCATCGACCGCGACATGGTGCATGTCCGGCTCACGGAGCCGACGCGCGTCGTGGTGACCGGTGCCCCCTCGTACCTCGAGAAGAAGGGCGTGCCTCAAAAGCCGCAGGACCTCCTCCATCACGATTGCATCTGCATCCGCAGAGACCCAACGGGCGAGCCATGGGCGTGGGAGCTCGAACGAGGGAAGAAGACGTACCGGGTCCCCGTCGATGGGCCGATCACGACCAACGACGCGGGGTTGATGCGCGGGTTGGCCATCGCCGGCGTGGGGCTGCTCTACTCGCTCGAGGATCGCGTCAAGGACGACCTGGCGTCGGGGCGCCTCCGCGTCGTCCTCGAGCGATACGCGCCCGAGGTGCCGGGGCTCTACCTCTACTACCCGAGTCGCTCGCAGGTCTCGCCCGCGCTCAAGGCCTTCGTGGAGGTCGCGCGCGGCTCGAAGAAAGTAGCGGCCGCACCAGCGTGAAGTTTTTCTAAGCGCCCCATGCAAATCATGTCTGTTTCGCGTCCCCCGCGTCGGCCCTATTTTCCGATGCGACGTGAGACGGGAGAACGACATGCAGACGCGAACACTCGGTACGGGCGGCCTCGAGGTCTCGGCCATCGGCTTCGGCTGCATGGGGCTCAGCCACGGGTACGGCAACCCCGTCGATCAGCACTCAGGCGTCGCGCTCATTCGCGAAGCCTTCGAGCTCGGGGTGACCTTCTTCGACACGGCGGAGACGTACGGGCCCTTCACGAACGAGGAGCTGCTCGGCGAGGCGGTCGCGCCGTTTCGTGACCAGATCGTGATCGCGACCAAGTTTGGGTTCGCCTTCGGGGACGCCAAGAAGGGCATGGACAGTCGCCCCGAGCGCATTCGTCTGGCCGTGGACGGATCGCTCAGGAGGCTCAGGACCGATCGCATCGACCTGCTCTACCAGCATCGCGTCGATCCGAACGTGCCGATCGAGGACGTCGCGGGCGTCGTGAAGGAGCTGATCGCCGCTGGGAAGGTCAAGCACTTCGGTTTGTCGGAAGCAGGCCCGCAGACGATCCGTCGTGCCCACGCGGTAGAGCCCGTCACCGCGCTCCAGAGCGAGTACTCGCTGTGGTGGCGTGAGCCCGAGAAGGAGATCCTCCCCACGCTCGAAGAGCTCGGCATCGGCTTCGTGCCGTTCAGCCCGCTCGGTAAAGGCTTCCTGACCGGGACGATCGACGAGAAGACGACGTTCGCGAAGGACGACTTCCGCAACATCGTACCGCGCTTCGCGGCCGAGGCTCGCAAGGCCAACCAGAGGCTCGTGACCGAGCTGTCCGCGCTCGCCGCGCAGAAGGGCGTGACCGCCGCACAGATCGCGCTCGCGTGGCTGCTCACGCGAAAGCCGTGGATCGCGCCCATCCCCGGCACGACCAAGTCGCACCGGCTGAAGGAGAACGTCGGCGCCGCCTCGGTGGAGCTGTCGCCCGAGGAGCTGGGCCGCATCGCTGAGGTCCTCGCGAACGTGCCGGTTCAGGGAGAGCGCTACCCCGCGGACCTCGCGGCTCGCGTCGGCAAGTGAATCACACGAGACAACGCACATGGAAAAGAAGGAGACGATCGTGAAGCACGTGGTCCTGAACAATGGGGTGAAGATGCCCCTCCTCGGCTTCGGCGTGTTCCAGGTGACCGATCTCGCCGAGTGCGAGCGCAGCGTCGAGGACGCGCTCCGCGTGGGCTACCGGCTCATCGACACCGCGGCCTCGTATCACAACGAAGGCGCCGTCGGGGCCGCGCTCCGCAACTGCGGGATCGCCCGTGAGGACCTGTTCATCACGACGAAGCTGTGGGTCGCGGACGCGGGCTACGAGAAGACGAAGAAGGCCTTCGACCGCTCGATGAAGCTCCTCGGCCTGGACGTCCTCGACCTGTACCTGATCCACCAGCCCTATGGCGACGTGCACGGCTCCTGGCGCGCGATGCAGGAGCTTCATCGCGAAGGCCGCATTCGTGCGATCGGCGTCAGCAACTTCCACCCGGACCGCGTGATGGACCTGATCGTGTTCAACGAGATCGCGCCCGCGGTGAACCAGATCGAGACGCACCCGTTCAACCAGCAGATCGAGGCGCAAGCCTTCCTCAAGGAGAACGGCGTTCAAATCGAAGCGTGGGCGCCGTTCGCCGAGGGGAAGAACGGCATCTTCCAGAACGAGGTGCTCCGCTCGATAGGCGCGAAGCATGGCAAGAGCATCGCGCAGGTCATCCTGCGGTGGCTCCTTCAGCGCGGCGTCGTCGCGATTCCCAAGTCCGTCCGCAAGGAGCGCATGGTGGAGAACGTCGCGGTGTTCGACTTCGAGCTCGACGACGCCGAGATGGGCGCGATCGCGGCGCTCGACACGAAGACCAGCAGCTTCTTCGACCACCGGGACCCGGCCATCGTGAAGTGGCTTGGCACCAGACGGTGAAGGTCACGACGAGCCCGCACCACGAGGACAATGAGAGGAGCATGAAATGGCAGCGCGCCGGTTCGACGTAGGACGTCGTGACTTTCTGATGGCCGCGGCGGGTCTGGCTGCGCTGCCGCTCATCGGCTGTGCCGCGACGAAGGGCTCGGCGGTGAGGACCGTCGCTTCAGGTTCGGGCACGGTTCCCGAAGTGGAGCGCCGCAGACTCGGAGCGCTGGAGGTCTCCAGCCTCGGGCTCGGCTGCCAGAACATGAGCCGCACCTATCCAGGCACCGTTCCCAACCGGCCGGAGCAACTACGCATCATCAGGACCGCGTTCGAGCGTGGCGTCACCTTCTACGACGCCGCCGAGGCCTACGGTCCTCACGAGGTGGAACGCATCCTCGGTGAGGGCGTGGCCCCGTTTCGCGACCAGGTCGTCATCGCGACGAAGTTCGGCTGGAACATCGACCTCGAGACCGGGGAGCGCCGTCCGGGGCTCAACAGCCGCCCCGAGCACATCAAGCAGGTCGTCGAGGGCATGCTGCGCCGTCTCCGCACCGACCGCATCGACCTCCTGTATCAACACCGCGTCGATCCCGAGGTCCCCATCGAGGACGTCGCTGGAGCCATCAAGGCTCTGAAGGCAGAGGGGAAGGTGTTGCATTGGGGCCTCTGCGAGATGGGGCCGAACACCCTGCGTCGCGCGCACGCGGAGCTGCCGGTAACGGCGGTCCAAAACGAGTACTCGCTGCTATGGCGCGGGCCGGAGCGCGTGGTGCTCCCGATCTGTGCCGAGCTCGGCATCGGCTTCGTGCCTTGGAGTCCCCTCGGGGTGGGCTTCTTGACCGGCGCGATCGGGCCTGACACTCGCTTCGTCGACGCCGACTTTCGCAAGTCCGAGACGCGGTTCGCGCCGGAGAACCTGTCCCACAACCTCGCGCTGGTCGATCTGTTGCGGAGCTGGGCTGAGCGCAAGCAGGCGTCGCCCACGCAGCTCGCGCTCGCGTGGCTGACGGCTCAGCATCCGTGGATCGTGCCCATCCCTGGGACAACCCAGATGCCGCACCTGCTCGAGAACCTCGGCGCGGCGGGCGTTCAATTCACGCCCTCTGAGCTCGCGGAGCTGACGGCGTCGGCATCGGCAATTCAGGTTCACGGCGAACGGCTCCCTGCGGCAGTGCAGGCGTTCTCAGACGTCGAAGCGCCGACGAAACAGTAGGGGCACCATGTGGACGACCTGGCCCGCGATGCTCGCGCTCCTCTCCGTCAACGCTGCTTGTACGGGGGAGCCGGTGCGTACGCAGAGAGAGCATGGATTGGAGCGCTCGAGGGATGACGATGTCGAAGCCGGAGTTGAGCCCATGACTCCGAGGGCCGACCTCCACCTCGCCCCGAAGGACCGAATCGGCGACGTGCTCCGGCACCCGGCGTTTCAGGGGTACGCCCGCCTGCTGCTGCCTTGGGACGACCGCAGCTACGACGAGGGGATGCGTCTGTCGGATATCGGCTCGCTGCTCCCGTACCACAGCCACGTGGAGCCAAGAGTGGTCGTCGACGGGATGAATCGCATCATTGACGACGTCGGCACCGGGCGGCAGGTGTTCTATGCCATCTACACGGAGGAGCAGCAGCGACGTGATCCGACGAAACGGCACGCAGGGCTGTTCTTCTTCCGCGGCGAGCCAGGCGCGCCGTTTGCGGTCGTCTCACCGGGGGGCGGCTTCGCCTACGTCGGCTCCGTGCACGAGGGGTTCCCCTATGCAGCCGCGGTCAGCGACGCGGGCTACAATGCTTTCGTCTTGAAATACCGAGCGGGGCTCGGTGGTTCGGCCGCGACCGATAGGAGAAGCGACATGAACAATCCGTTCACCCTGGTC
>DATLIL010000395.1:0-2576 GCA_035539475.1 Polyangiaceae bacterium | reverse complement strand
CTGGAGCGCATGGGCAGCGGGCGCCCGTCGTTCATCGAGACGCGGCAGGGCGACCTGGTCGTCCGCGCGAAAATACGGCTGTCGTGGAAGGGCCGCTCGCGCCTGTTCGGGGATGAACTGGTCTTTTTGCTGCGTCCCGACGGGGATCGCTTCTTGATCGCTGAAATCGCAGAGGACTTTCGGTTACCCTAGGCGGATGCAGCAGGGGTCCGCCGTCTCCTGTCAGCGCTGCGGAGCGATCTTCTCGGCCTCGGCCGCTACGTGCCCCGACTGCGGCGCCGCGCAGGAGCTCGCCTCCGGGAACCTGGGACAGCTGCACGATGCCGGCGTGGCCGTGATGCGCCCGCGCCCGCCGCTGAAGCGCCAGAAGCCGTGGGCGAGCATCGTCGCCATCGGCGGGACAGCGCTGGTCGGGCTGATCGCCTCGGTGGTCTGGATGACGTCGCGCAAGGAGCCGCCTCCACCCAAAGTCGAGCGTGTCGCGGAAGCTCCGCGGGCCGCGCCGAGCGCAGAGCAAGCGCGCACCCTGGACGCCGATGTCGCGCTCGACCAGGCCCGTGCGGAGGCGACGCGCTGGAACTCGGACGCCGTGCTGGCGGCGATGGAGGTCGGTCCGTTCGTCGGCGGCAAGCTCCTCGCCGAAGGCACCCTGCGCGCGGAGTTCGGCAGGCCGGCGGGCGCTCACGTGGGGCCTGGCGCCGGGTTGCACAAGGAGCTCCTCGTCGTCACCGTCGCACACGGCGGCGTGACGAGCAGTACCAAGACCACGGCGGGCGGCGTCGGCCTCGCTGATCCGAACTGCATCGTGCACGATGTCTGGAGCAAGGTGCTGCCCGACGTCGACGCCTCCGCGCGCCTCAATCTGCGCTACGAGCGCAGCCCTCGCGACGGCCGCGCCGTCTATCGCATCCTGAACGAGGGCTCGGCCACCGCGCTGCGCGTCATCGACGGCAACAACTGCAGCTTCCTGCTCAGGTAAAAACCGCTGGCGCGCGGTCGTCGCTCAACGCGAAGGAACCGCGAGCGAAGCGAGCGCGGAACGAGCGAAGCGAGTTCCGTGGGTCTTAACCCGGGCTACATGCCGCTGACGATGCGGAAGCTCTCCCTGTCGGGGACGAGCTCGATGCGATTGTCGGCGACGCGACGGCGCCAGACGTCACCGTTGGGCGTGGGCAGCTTGTAGCTGGCGCTGTAGGTGAAATCGACGAAGATGTGGTCGTTGCGACCCGTCGACACGTCGCGGTAGCGGATCTCGTAACGAATGGCGTGGACGTCGCGAAACTTGTCTTCGAGGTACGTCTTGAGCCCGGCGAAGTCGAGATCGTCGCTGGTGTCGATGTTGCCGCCGTCCTCGTAGTACGAGGGGTGCGCCAGCTTGAGCAGCATGGCGATGTTCCGGCGCTCGACCGCGCGGCGGTACTCCTCCACGAACTCGACGACCTTGCGGTTGAACTCCGTCTCTTCGACGTCGGTGTTCGGGATGTAGTTCTTGGAGCAGGCGCCGAGCGTGAGCCCGAGGCAGCAGACAGCGATGGCGAGGGAACGCATGGCGGGGTGACTTGGCTCTGGGAACGCCGCTCCGGGCCGGCGCATTCCGGCCGGACACTGCCAAACGGATGCTTTTCGCGCAAGGCGCTAGGCCTGAAGGCGGGAAACGGCCTCGAGCAGGACGGGAAAACCCGGGGCGGTCTCGCCCAGGGATCCCCCTTCGCTAACGGCTTGTTGATGCAGTTCGACAAGCCGACCTCTGTCAATCGGGGCGGCCTCGGCGGCGTCGCCGGCGTCGAGCACGAGCGCCACCGCCCCGACCGCGGGCACGGGCAGGCCCGCCGCCGTGAAGACCTCACTGGCCACCGGGCCTACATTTTCCACGGCCCCGACCAGGAGCGCGCTGGCGTCACCCGCCGCCAGCAGGTCGTAGGCCACGAGCAGGGCCTCGAGCGCCGCCGCCGGTCCCGAACCCACCGCCAGGCTCGGGCCATGCAGCCCGAACGCGATGCTGCACTCCCCCGCTGCGAGGTTGGGTGACGTCGCGGGAAAGCGACGCGGCTCGACGAAGCGCGCACCGCGCTCACGCAGGCGCGCGTGGTACGTCTCGTTGACGTCGAGGGTGGCCGCGGCGGTGCCGATGATCACGCCGGCATCGCGCGGCAGCTTGGTGTCGAGCGCCTCGAGCGCGCTGTCGCAAGCAGCCAGCGCCAGTTGCGAAACCGGATCGAGGCGCGCGAGCTTCATGGCGTCGATGGCGAGCCTCTCGCTCAGGCGCTCGACGTGAAGCTCGAGCCGGGGGCGACCGACTGCACGCACCGTCACCGGCCGCAAGGGCCGCGCGCGCGCGTGTCTGGACACCCGAGCGCCGAGCAGCAGCGCGGCGTTTGCACCGCCGAAGGCGCTCGAGAGCTTGAGGCAGAACCCGGGGTGCCCCGGCGTGTTTCGTTCGAGCAGGCGCGCGCTGAGGTTGGGCTCGATCGCGCCGCTGCCGACGGCCGCAGGCAGAAGCGAAGCCCGCATCGCGGACAGCGCCGCCAGCGACTCGAGCGCTCCGGCAGCGCCGAGGGTGTGGCCGATCACGGCCT
>DATLIL010000394.1:0-5367 GCA_035539475.1 Polyangiaceae bacterium | reverse complement strand
ATGTACGGCGGCTCTTACGATTGGCACACGCTCGAAGGCCCGAGCGTGTACCGCCACGCCGGGCGCTACTACTGCCTGTACAGCGGCGGCCGCTGGGAGACCGACACCTACGGCGTCGACTACGGCGTCGCCACGCACGTGCTCGGCCCCTACTCCGACGAGGGCAACGAGCGCGGCCCGCGCGTCCTCGCCACGGTCCCCGGACGCGTCCTCGGCCCGGGCCACAACTCGATCGTCGTCGGCCCCGACGGCGTCACGCCGTACATCGTCTATCACGCCTGGGATCCCGCCCTCACCGCCCGCCGCATGTGCATCGATCGCCTCGATTTCACCCGCGACGGCCCGCGCTCGCCCGGCCCGACCTTCACGCCGCAGCCAGGGCCGTGAGGGTTGATTTCCGCGCGCAGCGCCAGCAGCCTCGGGCCATGGGTGCTTGGGGCCACCGCGCCTTCGACAACGACACCGCGAACGATTGGGCGTACGACCTGCGCGAAGCCGACGATCTCTCGCTCGTCGAGTCGGCCCTGGCAGAGCTCGAGGGGGTCGGCGACGAGTACCTGGATCAGGACGTCGCGTGCAATGCGCTCGCCGCGTGCGAAGTTCTGGCGCGCCTTCGCGGCAACCACGGCTACGAGAACTCGTACACCAAGAAGGTGGACGAGTGGGTCAAGGCACATCCTCTGATGCCGCCGTCGAGCCTGCTGGCACGCGCCGCGGCTGCCATCGACCGCATTCTCGGCGACGATTCGGAGCTGCGCGAGCTCTGGGACGAAACCGGCGACACCGACTGGCACGACGGCGTTCGCGAGCTCCGTCAGCGCGTAGGAAGCTGAGTTGGTCTGGGTTGGGGGAACACATCGCGTACGGCAATGCCTGTCGCGCTGTTACTGGGCGGCGGAGCTACCCGAAGAAGATCCTCGGCAACTTGCCGCAAGCGCTCTGGGTCTTCCAGGCGGTCGACTTTGTCATCAGGTAACGCCGAGACGCCATTACGAGCGCCCCAGACGGCGCCAGCCATTGCTCCGATGGTATCGACGTCGCCGCGACAGGCCGCCGCGAAGTCGAGCATTCTCTCGAAGGGAGCGTCGAGAAACGCGAGGGCGATGTAGATGGCCGTCACGCAAGAGTCTGACGCGGCGACGCCGGTGCCCAGGCGCGAACGCACCTCGTCCGGGGACGGCAGATCGCGCGTGAGCCAGGACTTTGCGACGAGCAGACGACGACGCAGGAGGTCCTGCTGGGAATGTGCCAGCAACGCATCGAGGATCTCCGCTGGAGCATGGTGGTTGAGCGCGAGCGCCGTGGTGAGCGCGACCAGCACCGCGCCGTCCTGACCGAGTGGATGAGCGTGGGTGATGATCGCGGTTTCCCGCGCATGTGCGGCCAGTGAGTCGAGATTGGACGAGCAGAAGAGGCCGACCACGGGAGCACGCATCGCGCCGCCGTTCCCGAAGGAGCCGCTGCGAAAAACACGCGTATTGGCCGTGCGCCAGTCAACGCCTCGACGGATGAGCTTGAGAACGCGCGCGGCGCCGGGGCCGTAACCGCGCGACCAGTGATAGCCGCGCGCGAAGCGCCGAGCGATGTCATCCTGATCGACCCTGCGGCACGCGATGAGAGACTCCGCGAGGTCGAGAGACATCTGGGTGTCGTCGGTCCAGCGGAGTCGGCCGTCTGGGGTCGATCCGATGAGCCGCCAGAGGCCCCGCTCGAGCGGGCCGCCCTCGAGTGGCGCGCCGAAAGCGTCGCCGAGAGCCAGACCCACCAGACAGCCGATGAACGACGATTTTCGGTCGGGTAGCAGCACCAGGCGTGAACGCCCCCGGCACGTTGCGTATTCCGTGCCCACGTGGGCGCGCCAAACCGCTTCGACGTGAAGCGCGACAGGCAGGTCCGTTCACGGCGTGTTCCCCACCCAACCAAACTTCAGTTACTCAACGATCGCGCTTGACTCGTTTCGCGCCGTGCCTGCTCGCCTGAGCGAAGATCGCGCGAAGAAGATGGCGTAGTCGACGCAAGCGCCTTGCTGACGGCGGCGCGAGCACCTCGACACTTGCGAAGCCGATCCACGGTTCGATCGAACGTCAGGGCGCGACTCCGGGGCTCGAAAAACATCGTGGTAGGGTTCGAGTCATGGTGGCGCTTGTCGAAAACGGGGAATGCGCGGAGTAGATGCTCGCGCACGAGGCACTGTCACGATTGGCCAAGGCTCGCGCTCAGGCCGAGTTCGACGAAGGGCGATGGCTCCTTTGCGCGCTGCATGCAGCGACGCACGTGCGGCTGGGTTTTGGCAGCTTCGCCGAGTACATCGAGCGCTTGTTCGGCTATTCGCCGCGGACCACGCAGGAGAAGTTGCGAGTCGCCGAGGCACTCGAGGAACTGCCGAGGACGGCTCAAGCGCTGGCGGCGGGAACCGTGAACTGGTCGACCGTGCGTGAGCTCACGCGGGTGGCGATCACGGACACGGAGGAAGAGTGGCTCGAAGCCGCGCGAGGCAAAACTGTCCGGCAGGTCGAGGCCATGGTGAATGGTCGCAGTCCCGGAGATACCCCGGATTCACCGAGCGATCCGAAGAAGCGACGGCATGTGCTCCGCTTCGAGGTCACCGCGGAGACCCTGGCGACCTTCCGGGAAGCCGCGGCCAAGCTTCGCCGTGGTTGCGACTTCAAGCTGGACGACGACTCGATTTTACTCGCAATGGCCCGCCACCTGCTCGGCGGACCGACCGACGAGGGTCGGGCGTCGTACCAGGTGGCGATCAACGTCTGCTCGCGGTGCGGCAGCGGAGCGCAGCTGGCTTGCGGTGAGCTCATCGAGATCCGTCCGGAGGTGATCGAGATGGCCGAATGCGATGCGCAGCGCATCGGTCCCGTCGAGAAGGACGCCCACGGGGGCGTGACGAGGCGCGCCACCCAGACCATTCCGCCCGCAGTCCGGCGTCGAGTGATGCGGCGTGATCGCAAGCGCTGCGTCGTGCCGGGTTGCACGCATACGCAATTCGTGGACGTGCACCACCTTCGCGCGCGCGCGGACGGAAGCGACCATGACGAGGATGGCCTTGCAGTGTTTTGCTGCGCTCATCATCGAGCGGTGCACGAAGGGCGCATCATCGTCGGAGGGAGAGTGTCGACGGGGCTCACGTTCCGGCATGCGGACGGCTCGACGTACGGAGCGTTGCCCTCACCGGCAGCCCAGGATCTTCAGACCAAGCTGTTTTCTGCCCTCCGCGGGATGGGCTTTGGAGAACGAGAAACGCGCCGCGCGCTTGACCAATTGCGACTCCAGTTTGCCGAGGAGAACAACGCCTCCGTTTTGCTACGTGCCGCTCTAGCGACGCTGACCGATCGGACTGGGTAGGAGCCCAATGCTAGACTGTGCGTTTCACGGGACATCGGAACGGTCATGCACTCGCCTTTACCCCAGCCGACGAAATCGCAGTTCTATCAAGGCAAGACCGTCGTGAGCGTGTTCTGGTACCTGCACGACTGCGACCTGCCCGAAAAGCTCACGTGGGCGCGGCTCAGGGTATTCGATGACGGATCGGCAGACTCGACGTTCTCAGCGGACAGCACGGCGTTTGGTTTCGTCGAAGAGTGCTACGCAAGCTACATCCTCACGGAGGACGAGTACGTCTGCTTCAGCACCTTCGACGACGAAAACGACGTGCGCCATGGGACCAGCCGGCACGAAATCACGCCGCCAGACTGGATCGATGGTCCAGACAAGCCATTCGAGTTCTTGGGTACCTACTAGGACTACTTCAACGCCCGTAGCCAGCGCGTGAACTTCGTCGTGGCCTCGGCCGGGGTCATGCCCGTCGCCCTGGCGAAGGCGAGCGCGCCGCTCTTGTCGTTCTGGTAGCCGTCGCGCCAGCCACGGTAGAAGGGCCAGAGCTTGCCCTGCTCGTCGAGCCACTGGCAGAAATAGCGGGCGAGCGCGTAGTTGAGGTCTTCCTCGTCGCCGCGGAACACGCCGTCGCTCAGTGAGAAGAGGTGCTCGATGCTGACCTTGGCCTTGTGCTCATTGTGCGCGAGAGCGCGCGCGAGACGCGGGTAGCGCCAGTTCTTGCGGCCGTGGATCTCCCCTGCCCGCGGGATCACCGGCGCCTCGTAGAGCGAGGCGATGCCTTCGTTGATCCAGGTGGGCGCCTGGGGGAAATCGGTCTCGATGATGGGGTGGACGAGCTCGTGCGTCAGCGTGCCGAGGCCAAGGCCCGCGTTCATGACGATGCGACGCAGGTCGGGTCGATAGAAGCCGTAGACGGAGATGCAGGGTTCGCCCAGGTACTCCTTGCAGTAAGCGTCGTAGCGCTCGCTCGACGAGAACAGGTACACGCTGATCGCCTTTTCGGGGCGGCGATCGAAGCGCTGGTTGAAGTAGGCGGCGACGGCTCTTTCCATCAGCGCCGTACCGTCGTTCTGTCCGATGACGACGAACACGCCCTCGACGACCTTGGTGCGGGTGCGAGCGCCGAGCTCCCGCTTGGCGAGCTCGATGCGCTCGGTCTTGTCGCGCTCGAGGTCGTAGCTCGACGGCGCGTCACCGCGCGCGCTGGGGACGCCGCAGGCCAGGGACAGGAGTAGGCAAAGGTGAGCTAGTTTCAAGCGCATCGCGTGTTCCTGAATGGACATCGCGAACGCCCCCGGCTTTGTGACAGCCGTTATTTTCTAATGATTTCGTTGGCTAGCTCGTTGGTGTCGCCAGCCGCGACGGGCAGGAGCTCGCCGTGGGTCTTTTCGAGCTCGCGGATCACCTCGAGCACGCCGGCCGCCGCCTGGCCGTGGCGGATGCCGCGCACGATGCGGTCGACGTGCGCCTGCCAGCCAGAGTCGCCGACGCGCTCGTGAATGGCGCGATCACCGAGGATGACGACGCGATGCTCTAGCTCCGAGACCAGGATCAGCATGCCGGTGCGGTCACGCGTATCGTGCAGACCGCGTTCGGCGAAGAGGGCGAAGGCGCGACGTTCGACCTCGGCGGCCGCGCGCGCGGGGTGAATCAGTGCCCGCCAGAGCGGCGCAATGCCCAGCGCGAGGTAGCTGACCACGGCGATGGGGACCTGCAGGAGGAGAGCCACGATAGCGCTCTCTTCGGGCCAGAACGTGGCCAGCGCGAGGCCGGCCGCGAGTGACCAGCAGGCGGCCACGAGCAAACGCGGCAGGCGGTAGTCCCCACTCTGCGGCAAGATGGCGACGACGAGCTCGGTGGCGCTCTTCTTCTCCACCTCGGCGATGGCTGCCTCGATCTGCTTCTGGTCGTCGTCGGAAAACAGGGTCATCGTCGTCACCACGATCCCGAGGCGCCGCCGCCGCCAAAGCCGCCGCCTCCGCCCGAGAAGCCGCCTCCGCCCGAGAAGCCGCCTCCGCC
>DATLIL010000393.1:0-2656 GCA_035539475.1 Polyangiaceae bacterium | reverse complement strand
TTCCTGGATGGCCTGGCGGAGTCATGTGGCGTCGAGCTCTCTCGCGCCGAAGAACGACGCCTGGCCGACACGGTGCTCATGACCTGGCCACAGGTGAAGACGCTGCGTGCAGCCGGGATGGATGTGCAGTCTCACACGAGCACCCATCGGGTACTGCAGACGGTTCCGGAGCGCGAGCTCCTGGACGAGCTCGGGAGCGCACGCGAGCTCCTGGAAGGGATTCTGCGCGAGCCCGTGCGCACGATCTCGTATCCGGTGGGCAACCCGCTGCGCGACGCTCCCTACATCAAGAACGCGGTCCGCGCGGCGGGGTATGATCTGGGCTTTTCGAACGGAACGGGAGTCAATCATCGCTGGTCGTTCGATCCCCTCGACGCCAAGCGGATCTCGCTCGACCGCGGTCTCACGGACCCATTCTTCCGCGCGATGATGGCGGTCCCGTACCTCGCCTACTGACATGTTACGGGCCGAGATCCTGACCGACATCGCCGCCGTGCGATCGATCGTACCCGAGTGGCGGGCGCTGCTCGCGCGCTCGGCCAATCCCCAGCCCGTACAGACGCCGCTCTGGCTCGTCACCTGGTGGCTGGAGTTCGGCGAGAGCGACGGACGCTCGCTCCGCTTCGTCACCCTGCGCGACGGCGGAACCCTCGTCGGCGTCGTGCCCCTGGCGGCGCGGCGCATGCTGCACCGCGGAGTGCTCCCGCTGCGCCGTCTCGAGCTGCTTGCCACGGGCGAGAACGAGGAGGACGAGATCTGCTCGGACTACGTGGGAGCCGTCCTCGAGCTGGGCCGAGAAGTGGACGTGGCCAACGCTCTGGCCAAGCTCCTGATGGAAGGAGCGCTCGGCGGCTGGGACGAGCTCCACCTGACGCAGATGCGAGACGGTGATCCCCTGCTCGCCCCGCTCGAGGCGGCGCTCGCACGCTTGCGGGCGCGACCCCGAGTGACGGCCAGCGGGCTGTGCCCGTACGTTCCGCTCCCGCGCACGTGGGACGAGTACACCAAGGCGCTCGACGGAGAGCAGCGCTACGCCGTGTCGCGAGGCATGCGCGAGCTCGAAAAGTGGGCGGGCCGGGGCAACTACGAGCTCCGCCGCGCCGAAACTCGAGCCGATCTCGAAGAAGGCCGGCGCATCCTTCACTCGCTACATGCCGAGCGCTGGAGCACGAACGGCGCGGGCGGCGTCTTCGCCAGTGCGAGGTTCCGTCGCTTCCACGACGAGGTGATGCCGCGGCTCTTCGACGGCGAAGACGGTGGGCTCGATCTGATGTGGCTCAGCGTGCGAAACGAGCCCATCGCCTGCGTCTACAACATCATCTACGGCAACAAGGTCCACTTCTACCAGAGCGGCCGCAAGCTCGAGGTCCCCAAGGCGGTCAAGCCGGGCATGGCGATCCACTCGCTGGCCATCCGGCGCTCGATCGAGCTCGGGCACAGCGAGTACGACTTTCTCAACGGCGCGTCGCAGTACAAGCGAAAGCTCGCCACGGCCACGCGCTCGCTGGTCACGCTGACCGCCACTGCGCCGGAGCTACGCGCGCGCGCCGTCGATGCCGCACGAACCCTCACCGAGACGGCGCTGGCGAAGGCGCGTCACCTGGCTGGCGGCTTGCGTCGGGCCTGACGTTATCCGCACACGCGCTCGGGCAGGCAGCTCTGACCATCGGCGCACTCCACGTCGTCCTGACAGGACGTGACGCCGGTATCGACGGCGCGCTCCACGCCTGCCGTGAGCACGAGCGAGGCGTTGGGCTTGCTCGCGTCGGTACCGGCGGAAACGCGGTTCACGCTGATCGTCGGATAACCGGCGAGCCCGAGGCTGATGAGCTTGGTCACGAGCGGCTCGGGAATGGCGAACGAGCCGGTATCGGGAACGTCGCAGCTGATCTCACCCTTGCTGCCGCCGTGGTGCGAGATGTCGAGCCCGATGCGGATGCGTGAGCTCGCCGCAGCCGCTGCCGGCAGCCATTCGACCTGCACGGCCTCACCCGAGCTGACGGGGATGGGATCAGGGCCGCTGAGCTCGAGCGGCGCGATGCACTCGGCCTCGAGCGCGACGCCATCACCGGTCGCGCTCACCGCCGCGCCTTCCTCGCAGGGAGGAAACGCCAGCGACGGGGCCTGATAGACGACCATGCTGCTGGCAGGCTGCAGCATCAGCTGGCTGCCCAGGCCGTCGATGACGAGCGTGCCCACGCTGGTCGGAGCTGGATACGGGGTGCACACGTCGTCCGCGGTGCAGACGTCCGGCGCGCACGGCGTGTTGCAGAAGGGCAGCGCCGGAACCAGGAGCTCACAGCCGTCCTGCTCCATGTCGAGCTCGAGCGGAATGGCGTTCGGAGTCGCGCCGTCGAAGAAACGTCCGAGGATGGTCGCGTAGCCGTCCTGGTCATCGGTCGGAGCGGCGAACGTGACCACGACACCGCCGTGCAAGCTGTCGTCGGTGGTGGTGCCACCGTCGGGGCTGTCCGAGTCTTCGGAGCTACAGGCCGCCGAAAAGAGGAGGACGAGGGGGAACACGAAGAGATGCCGATTCATGAGCGGGACCGGTCGCAGAATAGGACAGTCGCCGAGATTCTGCCGAGCACCTTTTGAGTCGGGACATTGGCTCCCACTGCAAGTTTCTTCCCAGTGAGCTCATGCTCGTCACTCG
>DATLIL010000392.1:0-3018 GCA_035539475.1 Polyangiaceae bacterium | reverse complement strand
GCCGGCCAGGGCACGATCGCCCTCGAGCTGCTCGAGCAGTTCCCCGACGTCGAGGCCGTGATCGTGCCGATCGGCGGGGGCGGGATGGTCGCGGGCATGCTCACCGCGATCAAGGAGGCGTACCCCAAGATCCTCGTCTACGGCGTCGAGTCGCAGACGTACCCGGGCATGAAGCGCGCGCTCGAGACAGAGAGTCCGCCCGCCATCCTCGGCGGCAAGACCATCGCCGATGGCATCGCGGTACGCCAGGTGGGCGACCTCACGCGCGAGATCGTGCGCCGCCTGATCGACGACGTCGTGCTGGTCGACGAGGAGGAGATCGCCGACGCGATGGTGCGCCTGCTCGAGGGCGAAAAGACCGTCGCCGAGGGCGCCGGGGCCGTCGGCATCGCGGCTCTGCTGCACCAGCACCTGCCCATCACGGGCCGCAAGGTCGCGGTCGTGGTGAGCGGCGGCAACATCGACGTCAACCTGCTGGCTCGAGTGATCGAACGCGGCCTGGTCAAGACGGGGCGGCTCGTGCGCTTCAGGGTGACCGCGCCCGACGTGACCGGGGTCCTCGCCCGTCTGACCGCTGAGGTGGCGGACCTTCGCGCCAACGTGCTCGAGATCGAGCACGACCGGGCCTTCTCCGGCGCGGAGCTCGGGGAGACGTTGATCGAGCTCGTGCTCGAGACGCGCGGCCCCGACCACGTCGAGCAGGTCGCCGAAAGACTCGGCGGCCTCGGCTACCGCATCGAACGACGCTAGCGAGCGCCCGAGAAAACTCCACCACTGACGGGGTTTCGGGGCCCGGGCCGTGGGGCGCGACAGGCAGCGCCGTGTCCGCTGTGTTCACCCAAAAAACACACGCCTGCTGGCTCTGCTAGGCTTCGCAGCGATGACTCAGAGCGTCCGCTATCGCGCCCCGTTCGCCCCCGGGGGGTCGGCCCCGATCGACGGAGAGATCTGTCGCAAACTGCTGGAGACCGCGCTCAGCCGCGGTGGTGACTACGCCGACCTCTTTTTCGAGTATCGCGCCGGCGGCGGGCTCACCTTCGAGGAGGGCATCACGCGCAGCGCCACGCGCGGCGTCAGCATGGGCCTGGGTGTGCGCGTGCAGAAGGGTGACGCCACTGGCTACGCCCATGTCGAGGACTTGAGCCCCGAGGCGATGCAGCGCGCGGCGGTCACGGCAGCCCGCATCGCCAACGAGAGCTCGGGGGCGCCGCCTCAGCGCGTCGAGAATCTGGTGCTGCCGAGTCGGTATCTACTCGAGCAGCCGAGCATCGACGTGAGCGGCGTGGAGAAGCGCGCCCTGCTCGAACGCGCGAGCCACACCGCGCAGAAGTTCGACGCCAAGGTCGTGAAGGTGAGCTCGACCTTCGCCGAAGAGATCCGCGAGGTCTTGATCGTGACCAGTGACGGCAGGATGGCGCACGACGTGCAGCCTCTGCTGCGCTTCGGCATCTCCGTGGTCGTGGAGAAGGACGGTAAGCGCGAGTCGGGTCGCAGCGGCGGCGGCGGGCGCATGACGCTCGGCTATTTCCAGGGCAAGAGCCCCGAGTGGCACGCGGAGGAGGCGGCCAAGCAGGCGCTCGTGCTGCTCGATGCGCGTAAGGCGCCGGCAGGGCAGATGGAAGTAGTGCTCGGGCCCGGCGACAGCGGCATCCTGCTCCATGAAGCGGTCGGGCACGGTCTCGAAGCGGACTTCAACCGCAAGGGCACCAGCAACTACACCAATCAGGTCGGGAAAGTAGTGGCCAGCCCGCTGTGCACGGTGGTGGACGATCCGTCGCTGCTCCAGAGCCGCGGCTCGATCAACGTGGATGACGAGGGCATGGAGCCCACACGCAGCGTCCTGATCGAAGACGGCGTGCTGCGCGGCTACATGCAAGATCGGCTGTCAGCGCGACATTTCGGCGTCAGACCGACGGGTAACGGCCGTCGCGAGAGCTTTGCCTGCGTGCCGATGCCGCGCATGACCAACACCGTCCTCTTGGCCGGGCCTCACGATCCCGAGGAAGTGATTCGCTCGGTGAAGCGCGGGATTTTCGCCAAAACGTTCGGCGGAGGTCAGGTCGATATCTCGAATGGGGACTTCGTCTTTTCCCTGACCGAGAGCTATCTAATCGAGGACGGACGCATAACCGCACCTCTCAAAGGCGTGAACCTCATCGGTAACGGTCCTGAAACATTGCGTGAGGTAAGCATGCTGGGTAATGACGTGGCTGTTTCCGACGGCATCTGGACGTGCGGCAAGGATGGCCAATCAGTACCCGTCGGGGTCGGCTGCCCAACCATCAAGATTGCGCGGATAACCGTTGGTGGCACTGAAATCTCACAATAACCACGTCAGCCGGGCCCGGAGCTTCGTCGCCGTGATCGGTCATGGGCCGATGCTGGAACGCGAAGAGGGAGGCGTCGCGACCCTGCGCCAGCTCGGCGCTACGGTCCGCACCCTCGATCTCTGGGACGATCCGGTCAACCTGATCGGTGACGACGACGACGAGCTCGAGATCCGACCACGCGCGCTGGTGTTCGAGGCGCTGGACCGCCCCGACCTGGCCGTGGCCGCTCTGCGCGCCGTGCGCAAGGAGCCCTACTTCGACAACGTGGGCGCGATCATCGCCGTCACCGTCGGACAGATCGCCCGCATCGAGCCGTCGAGCGGCTTCGACGACTTCGTGCTCCACCCCTACGTCCCCGAGGAGCTCTACGGACGCATCCGAGCCCTCGAGTGGCGCCGCAGCGAGTTCGCCACGGAGGAGCGGCACAAGGTCGCCGGCATCGTGGTCGACAAGGCCGGTCACGAGGTCTACGTCGACGGCCGGCCCATCCAGCTCACGGCCAAGGAGTTCGCCCTGCTCGCATATCTGTGCGAGCGCCGCGGCAAGGTGCTGTCGCGCGAGCACCTCCTGGCGCGTGTCTGGGGCAACCGCTACGAAGGTGGCCCCCGCACGGTCGACATCCACGTGCGCCGCCTGCGCGCCAAGCTCGGCTCGGCGCTGCCGCTCGAGACGCTGCGCGGCTCCGGCT